>JAAAPH010000459.1 GCA_009908415.1 Bacteroidota bacterium | reverse complement strand
CGCGTGCGGCGGCGGCTCCTCCAGCGTCTTCAGCAGGGCGTTGAACGCCTGCTTCGACAGCATGTGCACCTCGTCAATGATGTAGACCTTCTTCTTGCTGCCCTGGGGGGGAATCCGCACGGTCTCGCGCAGCTCGCGGATGTCGTCGACCTTGTTGTTGGAGGCGGCATCAATCTCGAAGATGTTGAGGCTGCGGCCGTCCTCAAAGGCGCGGCACGAGTCGCATTCGCGGCACGGCTCGGCCCGGTCCTCGCGTTTGTCGAGCGGCGTCGTGCAGTTGATTGCTTTAGCGAGCACGCGGGCGGCTGTCGTCTTGCCCACGCCGCGCGGGCCGCTGAACAGATACGCGTGCGCCAAGCGATCGAGCCGGATCGCGTTCTTGAGCGTGTCGGTGACGTGCTCCTGAGCCACGATTTCCTTGAACAGGGCGGGCCGGTACTTGCGGGCCGCAACGAGATAGCGCTGGTCGGACATGGAGGGCAGGGCCGGTGAGGGATGCAGAAAACGGCGTGGGGGCTCATGGCTGACGGAGAGGCCCACACGCCGCACTCAAGTCGACGGTGACAAGGACAAGATACAAAAGCGGGCCGTCACGCTAAAGGGGAAAATCGCGTGAACGACGGGCGCCGCCTCAGGAAGACGGCCGAGAGGGACGCCGCGGATTGGGGGACGGATTGGGGTTGGGCGTCGAGGGCTCACGGCGCTCCGGCACCGGAACCTTCGTTGGGTTCGGGCGGCGCGTCGGCTTCCGCTTGGGCGTACGCTTCGGTTGGCGCTTCGGCGTGCGGCGCCGGCGCGGAGCGGGCGAGGCCGTCGTGCGGGTAGCAGTCGTCATCATAACGTCGGTTGAGACCACTTGCTCGGTTCAGATCGCGTGCGCTATCCCTAACCGACGTACCGCCGGATTGTTGAGCGTGCGGCCGAACGCTCAGGAAGCGGACGCGGAGGCGGCGCCCACGGAGGCGTCGACAGTGCCGTTGGGGGCCGCGTGCGGCGTGGGCGACCGCTTGGTGGGGGCCGGCGTCTCGTCCGGCTTGAAGCAGCGACGGCAGCGGGGCTCGTACGCTTCCTGCGCTCCGACGAGCACCCGCTCGCCGTCGGCCACGAGGCGCTGCGAGTGGTTGGCCGGCGCTCCGCACACCATGCAGATCGCATGCAGCTTGCTCACGTACTCGGCAACGGCCATGAGCTGCGGCAGTGGCTCGAACGGCTCGCCGCGGTAATCTTGGTCTAGCCCAGCCACGATCACCCGCGTGCCGGCCCGCGCCAGCTCGCGGCATACGTCCACCAGGCTCGCATCGAAGAACTGCGCCTCGTCGATGCCCACGACATCGGCCCGGTCGGCGAGCAGCACGATCTGCGCCGCCGTGTGGACGGTCGTCGTGGGGAGTGCGTTTTCGTCGTGCGACACGGTTTCTTCATTGCTGTAGCGCTGGTCGAGGGCCGGCTTGAAGGCGGCGATGCGTTGCTGGGCGATGCGCGCCCGCCGCAGCCGGCGAATCAGCTCTTCGGTTTTGCCGCTGAACATCGATCCGCAGATGACCTCGATCCAGCCGGGGGCACCCGTGCGATCGACGACGAAAGGTTCCATGGAGGCGCGGGTTGGGTGAGAAGGGACCGACACGGTATGTACGAAGAAAGGAAATAACGAGCGCGGGTGAAAGGGGCAAATGGGGCAGTAGCCCCCGTCGGTTCGGCGCATTCCCTCCGAGTCCGCCGGCCGTCGCGCTCACCAGCGGCGCGGCCGTCAGCGCGGGCGGTCACACGTTGGCCAGGGCCTCGGCCCGGAGCCAGCCCACGCGGCCGTCCGGAAGGCGCACCTCCGTCCACCCTGGCTGCCGGCGCTGCAGCACGAGGACGGTGCCCGCCTGGAGGGTCGTGTCGCGCGCGGCCTGATCGATGGGACTGCGGTGCAGGGGCGCTTCCGGCGCCGTGACCACGGCGCGCTGGTCGAGCGTGCGCAGCCACGACGCGCCCATGGCGAGCCCGGCCAACAGCACACCGACCGCGAGCGGGACGATGCTTGCTCGTCCGAGCGCAGGCCGGGCTCCTGTCCAGAGGCGATAGCCCAGCACGCCGGCTCCGACGGCATATAGGAGAAGCCCCCATAGGAGCGTAGAGGAAGGGGGGATGGACGTTGCGAGGGCATCCCAGCCTTGCGGCGCGGGCGGCGCCGGCAGTCCGGCGGCGCTGCGGACCACGTCGAGGCTGTGGCGGAGCTTGGGCTCACCGGGGAGGAGCCGGCGGGCCTTCTCGTAATACAAAACAGTCCGGCCGAGGTCGCCAGTGCGGAAGTAAGCCGTGCCCAAGTTGTAGTAGAGCGCTCCGCTCGTGTATCCCGCATCGAGGGCCGACTGGTACGCCGCAATGGCCTCTTGATGACGCCCTTGCTCGTACCGCTGGTTGCCGGTTTCAAAGTGCCGGTGGGCCTCGGCGGACTGGGCGACCGCGTGCGATCCGGTGCCGGCCCACGGACCGCTGGCCAGGACCCACATCGCACCGAGGAGCAACGCGAAACGCCGCATGAAGGAGGAGGCTGGAAGCAAGAGGCTAAGACAGCTTGGAGGCCAGAAAGTCGATCAGCTGTTCGGCACGCCCGATGGCGCTCTGCATGGCCTGCTCGGAAGGCCGGGCCGGGGAGTATCGCGCCTGGTCGCAGACATCCAGCAGTTCGAAGAGCGCCGCCCGAGCGCGCGAGGGCACGTCGCGGCGCGCCAGCAGGTCGTCCAGTTGAGCCCGCGTGAGCCCGGAGGCTGCAATGTCGAGGCGATCGCTGATGAAGTGCAGGACGGCCTGCTCCACGGCGTCGTAACAGGCCTCGGGGCGTTGTTCGTGCCGGTAGTGGCGGGCCCGCTCCAGGTGCGCATCGCTGCGGTCCGCCGCGCCGTCTGCCTCCTCGTCCCATGTCGTCGCGAGGCGCTTTGTGGCCGCCACGCCGCCGAGCACGAGTAGGGGCGCCAGCAATGCCGCGTACGGCCACGGACTCCGATACAGCGCGTTCGCGTCCGCGCGGGTCCAGGTTGAGGCCTCGGTCATGATGGGCGCGACGTCGTTGACCGGCAGCCCGCCGCCCGTAGCGCTCGACGCCGTGACGGGCGGCCGGCCCGTCACGCGCAGGGTGACCGGGACGCTGCGCCGGGTGCGATAGCGACCCTGCTCTGGATCGAAGTAGGCAAACCGGACGGGCGGCAGGGTGTACGTGCCGTTGGATTGTGGGATGAGCACGTACGTAAAGGTTTTGGTGCCGCGGATCTGCGTCCCCTCCCGGTTGATGGAGGTGCTCTCCTTCGGGTCATACATCTCGATCGCCTCTGGCAGCTCGATCGCGGGCGGCTGCACTGTGGCAATATTGCCGATGCCACCGATGCGCACGCGCAACCGCACCGGACGGCCGACTTGCACGTCGGTGGAGTCGACCTGCGCGCTCAGCTGGAAGTCGCCCACGGCGCCGTTGAAGCTGTCTGGCGCCCCGTCGGGAAGCGGCTCTGCTTGGATCACCAGCGAGTCGGACTCCAGGCTGGTCGGCCTATACGGGCCCTGCGGGGAGTAAAACGGATCGTTTCGCCCGAAGCGCTGTGCCGCACGCGCCTCGGTTTCAATTTCGAGCGGGTCCACGCGGAGCGCGCCGGCGCGGGTCGGGAAAAGGGCCACGCGCTTGAGCACGATGGTTTGATACGACCGGCCGTTGAGGGTAGTGGGCTGAGGGATGGGACGCGACTCGACGTCGAGCTCTTCGCGCCAAAAACCGGTCGCATCCCACGCGTTGGCAAGCCGGCTATGCCGAAGCTGAATGCCGCCCCGAAAGTACAAGTGATACGCTACGATGACCTGCTCATTCTGATATACGCGCTGCGTCTCGGGGTGCGCCCGAATGAAAAGGTCTCGCCCCACGACGAGAGAAGACTCGCCTGAAGAAGATGAGGGGTTCTGTGACGATCGGGGTGTGCCGGACCGAGGCGAGGACGAAGAACGCGTCCCGCGCTGCGACTGCGGAACGACCTCCACGTCGATGGACTCGGTTTCATAGGGGGTGTCCCGGACGACGACCTTCACGGGGAAGAAGCGTGCCGTGCCGGCTCGCACCGGCTCGTACGTCCACTGATACGTTACGCTGCGCGTGAGCTCGCCGTTGGAAAACGAGACGTCGCGCTGGGTAGACGGGGTCGATTGCTGGAGCGCAAGGCCGCGGGTGAGCGGCGGGTCCGGCGTCTCGATCTCCGACGGCGAAGCGCCTTCTACGCGAAGGGTGAGCGTGACGCGCTCCTCGGTGCCCACCGGGCTGGGGTCGGCCAGGGCTTCGATGGTGACCGTGTCGTCCGATTGCGCCTGAGCGGGTATAGGCAGCGCCACGGTGAGGACGCTGCACAGCAGGATGCCAAGCAGCCGCGCGCAGCGAGCGGAAAAGCAGGTCCAATGGGGGCGCTGCACAGGGGGCATACTACCACTCTTTCACGATGCGTTGCGGGATGCGACGGCGCTTCTGTACCTGCCGAAGCAGTTGCTTTTCCTGTGCTTCGAGCGCACGCAGAATGCGAGCCGCCTGCGCCTGGCTGAGCTCCGGGGCCTGTTCTTGGCTTCCGCGCGTCGCCCCCGATGCCGATCTGCGCTCGTCTGCCTCCTCCGCCGAGGTGTCGTCAGGACGCTCTGGCCCCTCGGATTGCCCCTGCGCCCCCTGCTGCGGGTTCGACGCATCGCTGGACTCGGGCGATGGCTGCTGGTCGCTCCCGCGCTGGTTACCGTCCTGGTTGGACTCGTTTGGCGAAGAACGCTCGCCCTGTTGAGACGATTGCGCCCCGCCGCTCTCACTGCCCGACTGCTGGCGCTGGCGTTGTTGCCGGATCTTTTCGTGGAGCGCACGCAGCCGGGCATCGTCAGGAGCGACGCGCAGTCCTGCATTCACCGTCGCGAGGGCCTGCTGGAGGTTCGCGTCCAGGTAGTGTTGGGCGGCGTCGTGGAAATACGACGCACCGGGCGACGGGCCGTTGGTTTGCGCCTGCGCTGGGGGCATTATCGCCACGGTCAGCGCCAGCATCCAAAGGATAGGGGCGTGCGAACGCATCATGAGTTCAACGAGTCGATTTGGGCCACATCGCTGAGGCGCGTAATAAACGACCGGAAGGCCGCCACGGTGGAATCTTGTTGCAGTCCATTCTGCATGAGGCGATACGCATCTTCATACTGCCGGTTCGTCGCCATCTCGTCGGCCCGGCGCTTCAGTTGCCGGGCAAACGCGGACGGCTCGATAGGGTCGGTGGCCGAGGACGATTGCTGCTGCCGCTGGGCCATCTGGCGTTTCAGGTACTCGTAGTTGAAACGGGCGTCCGCATGGCTTTCGTCTGTGATGAGGGCCTGCCGGTACAACGCGAGCGCCGATTCCAACTGGTCTTGGGCGACGGCGTTGTTGCCGGCGTTGTACAAGGCACGAGCTTGGCGTTCGGGCGTCGTAGCAGCCACGGCCGCGCGCTGGAAGGCAGAGTCCGCCTCTTCGTACTTCTCCTGCCGGTGGAGGGCAAGGCCTAGGTTGTTCCAAAGGGCCGCGTACACGGCGCCCTCCGAGCCGTCGTGCTGGTCGAGTCCGGCCCGGTAGGCCGATGCCGCGGCCTCGTAGTCGCCGGCCTCATATAGCGCATTGCCGCGGCGGCCCTCGTCGGTCCCATCATCGGCGCCCAAGAGCAGGGCCAGCAGCAAGATCACGAGCCGCGTCGTCATGAATCTGCGTGAATCTGCGTGAAGGGTGAGCGGAGCACATCCAGGGGAGGCCATGCCGCCCTCCGTCAGGGTCGCCGCGCGCCGATGAGGACCTCGACGGTAAGAACGAGCAAGGCGAGTGCCAATGGCCACTGGAACCGTTCCTCGTAATCCTCGAATTCCTCGGCGCCCAACGACGTCTTCTCCAGGCGCTCGATGGAGGCGGTCATGTCGATTAGCGCGCTGGTCGTCCGGGCAATCCGGAAGTACGCCCCGTTCTGCGCCAGCCGGGTGAGCACGTCTTCTTCGAGGCGCGTGTTTACAATTTGGCCATTGCGATCGCGCAAGAAGCCGGTGCGCTGCCCGTTCTCATAGATTGGAATGCGGGCGCCTGCCTGGTCGCCCACCCCCGCCGAGAACACTGCGATGTCGCGGTCGCGGGCCGCACGCGTGATGTAGTCGATACTGCCCCGATGGTTTTCGCCGTCGGAGATGTAGAGCAGCGCTTGCGAGCGAGGCCCGGAGTCCGGCGGAGTGCGCTCCGCGTCGGACGCGGCCGGCGTGGGGCCAAAGGCGCTGAGGGCCGTCTCGAAGGCGATCTCGAAGTCGGTGCCTGGGGTAGGGATGAGCGACGGCTCGGCCACGTCGAGAAAGAGCCGCACCGCGTCGTAGTCCGTGGTCAGGGGGCACTGGATGAACGCGTCGCCGGCAAACAGGATGAGGCCCACTCGGTCGCCGCTGAGCTCGCCGATGAGCTTCTTGATTTCACCCTTCGCGCGCTCAAGGCGGTTGGGGGCCACGTCTTCCGCTTGCATCGACGCCGACACGTCGAGCGCAATCATGAGGTCGATGCCTTCGCGCTCCACCTCGCGCACGCTCGTTCCGAAGCGCGGCCCCGCGAGGCTCACGACGAGGAGCGCGGCGCCTACGACGACGAGGGCAGCCCGCACGAGGCGGCGGCGGGGCTGGACCGCCGTGGCCAACTGCGCCACAAGCCCCCGATGCCCAAACTGGTCGCGGGCCTGGCGGCGCTTCCAAGCCGCCCAGCCGAAGAGGCCCGCCACTAGCATGACGAGCAACAGGGCCCATCCGTATGTCGGGTGCAGCCAGTCCATCGAAAGAAAGCCGAGTTGCGCGTGTCGAATGATGAATAGGGGGCGTGGTGAGTTCGCCGTTCGTCTATCGAGCCGTACTACGGGAAGCGGCGCAGCACGGTCGTGGAAAGCAGTACCTCGATGCAGAGCAGCCCGAAGGCCGGCCACAGGAACAGTGGATAGCGTTCGTCGCGGTCGGTATACACGCGCTCCTCGATTTCGGTCTTCTCCAACTGGTCGATCTCCTCGTAGACGGTGCGCAAGCCCTCCTTGCTGGTGGCGCGGAAGTAGCGGCCGCCGGTCTGCTGCGCGACGGTGCGGAGCATGTCCTCATCGATCTGAACGGGCATCATGCGCCGGCTTTGGCCGGTAAAGGGGTGGTCGACGACGAATGGGGCTTCTCCGCGCGTGCCCACCCCGATGGAGTAGACGCGCACCCCCATCGTCTCGGCCACCTCTGCCGCCGTCACTGGGTCGATTTCGCCGCGGTTGTTCTGGCCATCGGTGAGCAGGATAATCACCTTACTTTGGGCCTCCGTGCTCTTGAGGCGATTCGTCGCCATGGCGAGGGCGGTGCCAATCGCGGTGCCGTCCTCGATGACACCGACCTGCACTTCGTCCAGCATGCGCTGGAGGAAGTTGTAGTCGAGGGTCAGGGGCGTTTGGGTGTACGCCTTTGCGGCGAACACGATGAGCCCCACGCGGTCCGACACGCGGTTGTCGATGAACTCGCTGGCTACGGTGCGTGCGGCCTCGAAACGGTTGGGGTCGAAGTCCTCGGCCCGCATGGAGGTCGACGTGTCGAGGACGAGCATAATGTCGATGCCTTCGGCATACTGCTCGCGGATGACGTCGGTCGTCTGCGGGCGGGCGAGCGCCACGATACCGAGCGCCAGGACACCCATCCGCAGCGCGGTCGGCAGCCAGCGAAGCCGCTGGGTCCACGTGGACGGCACGGCGTCGGCCAGGCGCACGTTGCTGAAGCGCAGGCCGGCGCGTTGGCGGCCACGCCACCACTCCACCAGTCCCACGACGGGGACCAGTGCAAGAAGCCAAAGCCATGCGGGATCGGCGAACGTCATGGGGTACAGCAGAATGAGTTACGCAGTCGACCGGCGCGTGGCCACGGCCTCAGCCAGTGGCGGAAGCACCGCGCCGGCCTGGCCGCGAAGGATTTCGTCGGCGGTATCGGTGAGGGCCGTGTCCTCGATGTTTACTTCCACCAAGTACGCGCCGTGCTGTTGGGCCGTCAGGGGCAGCCCGGCGGCGGGGTGCACGACGGCGCTCGTGCCCACGCTCAGGAACACCTCGGCCTGCGTAGCCGCCTCCTGAGCGCGTTGCAGCGCCTCCTGCGGGAGCATCTCCCCAAACCATACCACGTCCGGGCGGATGTAGCCGTCGCACGTGGGGCACCGGGCCGGCTCGCCCTCGGCGATGGCTTCCATCTCGTCGTCGGACGCCGAACGCTCGCAATCGATGCAGTGGTTGCGAGTGATGTTGCCGTGCAGCTCGACGACGTCGTCACTGCCGGCCCGCTGATGCAGGTTGTCGACGTTTTGGGTGACGAGCGTGAATCCGTCGAGGTGCTGCTCCAGTTGGGCGAGGGCGTGATGCGCCGGGTTGGGCTCGGTGTCCTGCGCCAGCTTCCGCCGGTGTGCATACCAGCCCTGGACGAGCGCCGGGTTTTCGAGAAAAGCGTTCACGTTCGCCAGCTCCTGCGGGTCGAACTGCTCCCACAGCCCGTCCGGGTCACGGAACGTCGGAATGCCGCTCTCGGCACTAGTGCCGGCGCCGGTAAGCACCGTCACGCGCGCTGCCTGAGCGAGCCGATCAACCAGCCTGTCGCTGAACGATGCGTTGGACACGACGCGTGGGGGGTGATGGAAAAGACAGTTTCAGCATGCTAAACGACCGGCAACCGATTTCGTGCCCTAAGAATCCTTACGCGGTCGTTTCGTCCGGCGACGCAGGGGCTGTTTCGCCTCGAAGAGCCGGTTGGGCGCGTTCGATGGCGTCGAGGGCCCGGCGGGTCGTGCGCAGGGCCGCACGCCCTTCCTCGCTGGTTGGCCGGTTGTCGGCAAACTTGACGAGGTCGGACCGGTCCAGTACCTCGTGCACGTCGTCGATGGCGGCGTCGGGGACCGTGGCCTCATGGTGCAGCGTCCGGATGAGCTCGGGGGTCGTTCGCTCCAGCGCCGCCACGTCGAGCCGGTCGGCCATGTAGCGGCGCACAACCGTCGACAGTTCCACGAAAAATCCCTCCAGCGCGTCCGGGTTGCTCCAGTCGGTGGTGTGCTCCAGCGCATCCAGCCGCTGCCGGGCCGCCTCGTGGGGCGGCAGCGCGGGCCGGGGCGGTTGCGGAGAAGGGGCCTCGCGGGACGACGGCATCCACGCGCGCCCATAGTAGACCATTCCGGCCACGAGGACGAGGAGGACGACCGCGAGGAGCACCCAGGGCCACCAAGGGCCCGGAAAGGCCGAAAGGGGAGCCATCTCGCGGAGGCCCTGCGCCTCGGCCGATACGGTGGACCGCACTGGGATGAGGAGCGGAGCCGTCCGGATTTCCGAGGTGTCGCCGCCCACTACGATGCGAACCGGGAGGGGCGGAATGCGCGCGGTGTCCAGCGCAAAAGTAGCGACCTCATAAGCAACGCTGTCAACGCGCATGCCGGGGGCATCGGCGCCCAGATACCGCTCCGCCACGGGCGTCCGGGCCAACACTTCCAGGTCGCCAAATACAGCAGGCCCCGCCGTGTCGGGCGGGAACGCCACAGACGACATGAATCGGTGCGCCGCTACCACCGACACCGTGAACCGCTCGCCGATGCGCACGCTGTCAACCGACGCCGTAGCTCGGACGGTCTGGGCGGAGGCCGCGGAACTACTCACCAGCAAAACCATGCCGAGCAGCCCAGCGAGCCATCGGACGGGGCCGGCGCGCAGCATACGGGAAAAGGCGGAGGACATCACGCCGCTTGGTTGCGCTGGCGGAAGAAACGAATGAGCGGCTCGACGAGGTCGGTGTTCGTGGGGATCGGGACGTATCCCACCTGCAGGCGCGTCATGAGGCGTTCGGTGGTGCGCTGGCGGGCAGCGGCCGCCTCGGCATAGGCCTTCCGGGCGGCCGCGCTGGTCGTGTCGACGACAACCGTCTCGCCCGTTTCGGCGTCGGTGAACTCGGCGAGGCCCACGTTGGGCAGCGCGGCCTCGCGGGGGTCTTGCAGGTGCACGGCGACCGTGTCGTGGCGCTGGGCGAGCGCGCGCAACGGCCGGTCGAAGTCCTCATCGAAGAAGTCGCTGATCATGAGCACGATGGAGCGCTGCCGGAGCAGGCGCAGCGTGCGGCGCAAGGCGGCCGCCAGGTCGGTGCCGCGCGATTGCGGCTCGTGCGCGAATAGGTCGCGGATGAGCCGCAGCACGTGCCGGCGCCCCTTCTTGGGCGGCACAAAGAGCTCGACGGTGTCGGAGAAGAGCAGCAGCCCCACCTTGTCGTTGTTCTGAATGGCGCTAAAGGCGATCAGCGCGCACACCTCGGCGGCAACCTCGCGCTTCATCTTGTACTGCGAGCCGAAGTCTTCCGAGCCCGAAATGTCAACGAGCAGCATGAGCGTCTGCTCCCGTTCCTCTTCGAATACCTTGACGTACGTCTCGTCCATCCGCGCCGATACGTTCCAGTCGATGTTACGGATGTCGTCCCCAATCTGGTAGGGGCGCACCTCGGCAAATTCGATGCCCCGGCCTTTGAAGGCCGAGTGGTATTCCCCGCCGAAGATGTTGTCCACCATCCCCTTCGTCCGGATCTCCAGGCGACGAATTTTCTGGAAGAGCTCCTTGGGAATCATGAGGGTACATGCGAGGGGACGAGGGCGCTTGGTGTGCTACGGGGAAGGGGCGACACGGACGCACGTCGGCGACGCACCGCGGGGCTCCTGGCGCCGCGCGGGTCCCCAATAAGGCAGAAGAGGGAACGGCCGGTGCCCCTTTATTGCATTACTGCTTTAGATTATCTTCATTAGCTGGGACGGTGAATCACTGCTAAGCGCTCCTAAAGTTGCAGCGGCAGCCCGGAGCCCGCACAAACGGGATGCGCGGACGGAGGGCGTGGCCGCGTGGGCCGTCGGTTCGGTCGTCCCCGAGAGCGGGATGCCGACCCGTGCACGACGGCTCTCCTTGGCCCCTAGCGGGCGACATACGGAACCGTGACCGGAAGCAACCCGGTGACCACTGAGCCCCGTCAATGGATGCCGCGCTCACGCCGCCTCCGAAGCGGCATACCCCTCGACGAATGCATAGGCCCCTACTTGCCATGAACACAACGATGAAGCGCTCCGCTCCTGCTCTCCTCCTGGCCGCCGTGCTCGCCCTGGTCGCCTCCGGGCCGGCCGTTGCCCAAGCTCCCGATAACGACGATACGCCTTGGGTGCGGTACGAAGGGACGTCAGGGCCAGGACAGGGGACCCACATCGTGCTGGTAAGCGGCGACGAGGAGTATCGCTCCGAGGAAGCCCTGCCGATGCTGGCTAAGATTCTGGCCGTCCGCCACGGATTTACCTGCACGGTGCTCTTCCCCATCGATCCGGCGAATGGGCAGATCGAACCGGATCATCAGACCAACATCCCTGGGCTCGAACAGCTCGCCACCGCCGACCTGATGGTGCTGTTCACACGGTTTCGCGAGCTTCCGCCTGACCAGATGGAGCACATTATCGAGTACACGCGCTCGGGACGTCCCCTCATCGGCCTGCGGACGGCGACGCACGCGTTCCGGTACCAGCGGAATCCGGACGGTCCGCACGCGAAGTACGATTGGAAGAGTACCGTCGACGGATGGGAGGGCGGCTACGGGCGCCAGGTCTTCGGAGAGACCTGGGTGAACCACCACGGCGATCACGGCGCAGAAAGCACCCGTGGGCTCGTGAACGGCCTCTATGAGAATCGGCCCATTCTGAATGGGGTTCGCGACATCTGGGGGCCCACCGACGTGTATGGCCTTCGCGACATTGTTGGCGACGAGCAGGTGCTCGTGCATGGCCAGACGCTCGCGGGCATGGAGCCGACCGCGCCCCCGAATGCAGAGAAATCCATCATGCCGATTGCATGGACCAAGGAGTACCGCACCGAGACCGGAAACGCGGCCCGGGTGTTTTTCACCACGATGGGGGCCTCCGTCGATTTTCAGAGTGAGGACTTGCGCCGCCTGTTCGTCAATGCAGCCTATTGGGCCGTCGGAATGGAAGACGACATCCCGGAGGAGGCCGATGTCCGCTACGTGGGCCCGTACGAGCCGACGTTCTTCGGGTTCGACGAGCACCAGGAGGGGCTCCTCCCGTCCGACTTCGCGCTCCATGGCGACGAGCGGTAAACGCAACGGGGCCGCCATCTCGCCGAGGAGATAAAGCAAAGGCATCCAGCTGCGACGAGGAAATACAGTGAGCCGGATGCCTTTGCGAGCGCAGTAGTTCTCCTATCGGCCTATCCGTAGGACAGATTAAATCGGGCCGGGCACGAATTCCCTCTTTGTTGAAGCGCTTCCAGTCACAAAGAGGGACCATCGTCCGGCCCGATGGCGGTCACCTGGTGCGCAGTCGGCTACGTGGACAGCACCGTTTCTCGGTCGTCGTTGGCTTCCTCGCGCCGGCGGTATGAGCCGGATGGGCCGGACAAGGTCGGGGGCATGGGATACAGGCCGGTGCCTCCGTCGTCGTCCGATTCGGGCGGCTCGTATGTGGTGCTGGACGTGATCAGGTACAGCGCCCCGATAACCAGCGTCCCCAGCAGAATACAGATCGTGTACATGGAAAACCTCACCTAAAGGGTTACAAACATCGCTGTACTGTTCTAATGCACTCTCGCAACTTACGTGCCCTGCTCGACAACATCGTTTCAGAATTGATAATGTTAGCGGGTCGTCTGGGCGAAGGCTCATGAGCATGCGCCACCCGATTTAAGCTCGCGGGGCGGTCTGTCGATAACAATTCGTGCAGGACCCGCCGGAGATCGGGGAATGTACCACCAAAGCAGTAAGGACCATGGATGTTGGACCCACTCGTGCAGGGTGGCCTCTTCAGAGGCCGCCCGAGCCGATCCGACTGAGCGCACCGGAACCGTCTGTGCCTGTTCAAGCCTCGATGCGTTTGGAGGCCGACGATGCCATGCGCATAGCCGGCGATGGAGAGCAGAACGGATCGGGTGACGAGCCCCGCGTGCGAGGCCCCGAAGCGTCACCCGGTGGTCGCGCTTCCGGCCATGCAGCCTCCGCCACATCTCCTGAGTCGATGGATGGGACGGGCGAAGGCGACGTGCCCGAAGACGTATCGCCGCTCATGGACCGGCTTGCCCCGTCCATCCAGGCGCTGGTGGAAAGCGACCGGTTGAGTGCGGAGAATAAGCGGGCCCTCGCTCAGGCCCTCACACAGTTCGAGGCGCGGCTGCGTCGTTCCAGTCCGCCGGCGGCCTCTGTGGAGTCGGTGGATGCCAAGCAGCGCTACGAGAAGCTGGAGACGGCCATCAACGAATTCCACGCGTCGCTGAAGCAGATTTTTCGGATCGGGGACGAATCTGCCTCGGGCGTCACCTCCGATGCCAATCCGGGCGACGCTCCCTCGGCATCCGCAACGGAGCGCCTTCAGCCTGGCGATGCATCCCGCTCAGCATCCGAAGGGGGGAAGCCGACGAAGGAGTCGCTCAATGAGCGGCAGCGCCTGCTGTTTCGCATTCGGGCAGCGTACACTCAGGTGGCGTCCGGCGAAAGGAGCACGGAGCAGCGCTCAGCGATCCAGCCGTCATCCGGTGCGAAAGAACGGAACGAGGGTTCGTATGCGCGTTTTGTGTCGATGTACACCGCTCTCTATCCAACACCGGACCGGGTGTCCTTGCTGAATGAGGAGGGCTGAAGGACCGCACGTGACGCAAGGGGAAAACGTCTTGGGTAGCGCCCATCGGCTACAGAGCCAGCGACGGATTGTGAAACCGTGACTGCTCGTGCGTTTTCAACTCCGTGCCTCTGCACATTGTCCTCATTCCAATCGGTCCTTTTCATGTCCATCACGTTCGGAGTTGTCGTCTTCCCCGGGTCGAATTGCGACCACGACGCCTATCACGCGGCCAAGCACGTGTTCGAGCAGGACGCGCGCTTCATCTGGCATAAAGAAGAAACCCTGGGTGACGTTGACGTCGTCGTTGTGCCCGGAGGGTTCTCGTACGGTGACTATTTGCGCTCCGGCGCCATCGCGCAGTTTTCGCCCATCATGCAGGACGTGGTCCGCTTCGCGAACGAGGGCGGGCTCGTCGTGGGTATTTGCAACGGCTTCCAGGTGCTGTGCGAGAGCGGATTGCTTCCCGGCACCCTGATGCGCAACGAATCGCTGCGGTTCGTCTGCAAACCCACGTCGCTGTGCGTGGACCGTGCGGATACGCCGTTCACCCACACGATGCAGCCCGGTCAGGTGGTCTCCTTCCCGGTGGCGCACGGCGAGGGCCGGTACTACGCCGACGACGCGGAACTCGACGCGCTCGAAGCCAACGACCAAGTCGTGTTTCGCTACTGCGACCCGGACGGGCGGGTGACTCCGGAGTCCAACCCGAACGGGTCGTCCCGCAACATCGCGGGCATCATCAACAAAGGCGGCAACGTGCTGGGGCTCATGCCGCATCCAGAGCGGTGCGTCGAAGGGCTCATCGGCAGTGCGGATGGCGCGTTCTTCTTCGAGTCCATCATCGAGCACGTGGCGGCGTTGCCGGCGTAAGCTCCCTTCCTTTGATCTAACGGGTTCGCATTTATGCTTGACGCCAGTACGCCGGTTACTATTCTTCTGCTCGCGCTGAACGGGCTCGTGAGCGGCTATGCGCTGTTCGTCGATATTTCGATCATCGACCGGTTCGCGTTTCGGCCGCAGCGTATTCTGAAGCATGGCGAGTACCAGCGATTGATCACGGCGGGGTTTGTGCACGTGGGCATCGCGCACTTCGCGTTTAACATGATCACGCTCTACTTCTTTGGGCCGATTCTGGAGCGCATCCTGGGCTCCGGGCTGTTCCTGGTGCTGTACTTTGGGTCGGAGCTCGCTGCGCACGGCCTTTCGCTCGTGCTCAACCGCGACGACCCGCACTACTCGGCCATTGGTGCGTCGGGCGCAGTAAGCGGCGTGGTGTTCAGCTTCTGCCTGTTCCAGCCGTTCGCCATGCTCGGCGTGTTCTTCGTGATCCCCATGCCGGCCATCCTGTTCGCCGTGCTCTACGTGGTGGGCTCCATCTATGCCATGCGGCAGGAGGGCGAGGCCGGAGGGCGGATGGGCGGCGGCATCGCCCACGAAGCCCATATCGGTGGGGCAGTCGGCGGGTTGGTGCTCACCATCCTCCTGGAGCCGCGGGCCATTCCGGCCTTTGTGCGCGCGGTGCAGTCCGTACTGGGCGGCCTCGTGGGCGCCTAGATCCGTTATTGGCAAGCCGCAAATTAACGGTTTCCTAACGCCTCGGGGAAGGCTGCCGTTATTGAGGGTTGCATTCTTGGAAGACGGGTCGTACGTTACGGACGACTTCATGCAACCAGAGCCCGCTTCGGCGGGACCTCAGTCGCATTGTATCATGGACAGCAAAGAGCTCGGCGCCCCCGGCGACCGGGCTTTTTGCTCCGCGCCTCATCCATTTCCCGAGCCGTCTGTCCCGTCTGCTCAGCACAGGATGTGAATATCTTGTGTATGTTTTGTGGAAAACTCGTCTTGACACGGGCTCAGAAAACCGATACCATACAGCCAGTGCTTTCGGGCACTGTTCCTTGACGCGACTGAGTCTCTGGACTGCATGAAGTCTGCTCACGCCGGGCCGTACGGCCGGCGGAGATGATGCAGTGCCTCGGCGGTACGTGCGTGCCGATCCTTCGGGATAAGCACGGACGCCCACCGGCGGGTCTCCGAGTGAGACATTGCGCTTCGATCGATGGTCCGGCCATCGGTCGATACCGGAATGTTGGACACGACGAGGTGATCTTGCGACCGGCTCCGACGCCCGAAAGGGTCGACGGGTCGGCCAGAAGGTCGGCACTGCATCCGCAGTTGGGCCTCAAGAGGACCTTCGTTCACGCGATGCCTCGGAGGGTCAACTGAGGCAGGTGCACACCACGGTTGCACCTTGCGGTGCGCTGTGATGAGCAGCTGCTACGCGCGCTTTCGGAAAGCAAATGCCCCACGGGGCATGGGTGGAAAGATAGCGAGCGCGACGTAACGCATGCGCACACCGCTTTCTCACGAAAGGCGCGTGCGGATGCCAACGTATCTTCGTGGCGTGAGACGGGGAGCCGGCGCAAGCCGGGCTACCGCTTTGGGCTGTCCGTGGCCGCCGCCTCGTGTCCATGCGAGACGGCCGCGCCAAGTCCGGCAACGGACTGCACGCGTAGGCCACCGTATCGGACCTCGTCCGGTGCAGGAGACGGGCCTCCCTACCGGCGCTGCTATTCTGTTTCGGCGGAATGCATCGCCCGGGAGGCCATTGCGTCGAGGATTTTTGTTTATGCCGATACGCTGGGCCGCTCCTGGAGCGGCCTTTTTGCGTTGGTGTTGGCTCCACCTGCGCCAGGAAAAAAATCGACTACCGCAGGCGGTCAAGCAGCATATCCCACGTGTCGAAGGTGAGGCGCGGGGCCTCCTCGGCCGCCCCGCCGTGCCCGTTGCGCGTGAACCAGGCGACCTGCCAGCCGGCTGCCCGCCCACCCTGTACGTCGGAGTGGTACGAGTCGCCCACGTACAGAATGCGGTCAGGGGGCGTGTCGGCGGCGTCGGCCGCGTGATTGAACACCTGCGGGTGGGGTTTCATGTAGCCGGTCTCCTCACTGATCACCACCGCTTCCGTGCGGTCGCGAAGCATCGGAAACTGATCCAGCTTTTGGGTTTGGATCTCAGCGAATCCGTTCGTCAGTACGCCCACCGGGAACCGGTCCGCGACGTGCAGGAACGCGCGCCGTGCCCCCTCCACAAAGCGCCAATGTGAGGCGTAGCGGCGAAGGTAATGATCGCTCACCGTCTGCGCATCCAACGTGTCGATGTCGAGCTCCGCCAGCAGCTGCTCAAAGCGTCCACGCTTGAGGTCGGTCTTTTCGATGGCGCCGGCCGCGTACTGCCGCCACAGGGGCATGCTGCACGCACGGTACGTCTCGTGAATCGTCGTATCGTCCAGGCCAGCAAAGGGCTCGGCAAAGGTCGTCCGCACGTCCAACAGGGCAGCCCGTTCGGCGTGACGATGGTCGAGCAGCGTGTCGTCGAGATCGAAGTAGACGAAACGGATATCCACGGGGGCACTGGGTCAATGCAGGGGATGAGTATCCTCGGTGAAGTTGCGTGAGCAACGCGACAGAAACGAGAAAGCGAAGAGACGAGGAAAGGGGAAATTAGCGTCCGATTCTTCGGCTCCTCGTCGCGTTTTATCCGAGCGGCCTCTCGAACATCGCGTACTCCTTATCGACCGCGGCGCCGACTGATTCGATGGCGTTGATGAGGCGACGGTTCGTGTCGAGCACCCAGCTCATCTCGCAGGCGTCGTATCCGTTGGGCGGGCCGTTTTCGATGGTGGCCAGCACGAGCAGCGAATCGAGTGCCCGGCCCTGATACTCCTTGCGCACACCCATGAGTGGCATCCGCACTTCGTAGATGCCGCCGAACTGCGCGTAGGCCAGGAGCTTGGGCAGGCCCAGCGGGAAAAGGCGCCCGTCGCTCACGTGCTGCAGGGCCTGATTCAGGTTGGGCAGGGAGATGGAAAATGCCACCGGGGTTCCCTCATGTTCGAGGAGGAATACCATTTCGGGATCCACGATTTGCCGGAGGTCGTGGGCGAGCTGGTCAAACTCGGCGTCCGTCATGGGAACGTGCCCCCAGTTGTTTTCCCAGGCGTCGTTGTAAATGTCGAGAATGGTCCGCGCCTCCTCCTCGAACCGGTCCATGTCAAGTGTACGGAGGGCCAGGCCGGGCGTGCGGCGCTTCACGAGCTGCGCGCCGCGTCGTAGCTTATCGGTCTGCACATACTTCTTGTGCACGTAGTACGCCCACATCGTCATCGCGCGCTCGAAGCCGTGCGTCACGAACAGGTCCTCGTAATAAGGCGGGTTGTACGGCATGAGGATCGACGGGTCGCTGTTGAAGCCGTCCACCAGCAGACCGGCCGTGTCGTTGAGCGAGGGATTGGCCGGGCCGCGCATGCCCGTGAGGCCTTGCTCGCGGAGCCACGTGCCGGCAGCATCAAACAGCGCCCCGGCCACGGTGGCGTCCTCCACGCATTCGAAGAAGCCGAAGAAGCCCACGCCGTCGTCATACTTCTGCAGGTGCATCCCATTGACGATGCCCGCGATCCGGCCCACGACCGACCCCGACGCGTCCTCGGCCAAAAAGAGCTGGATCGCGCCGTGGTCGAAGAATGCATTCTTGCGCGTGTTCAGCGTCTTCTTCACGTCCTGCCGCAGGGGCGGTACCCAGTGCGGGTAGTCCTGGTAGAACGCGTACGGAAAGTCGATAAACCGTTTGCGGCCGGAGCGGGTGGTGACGGGGCGGACGGAGACCGAAGAGGGGGGCATAGCGAGGGGGCTTGGGAAAAGAGCGGGGTAGGGCACAACGTAAGAAACGCCACCGAAAGAATCGGTGGCGTTTCTCATCGTGAGGCCCCGAGGAACCGCTGGAGGATCAGTGGCCGGTCCCGTTCGGCGAGGGACTGTCGGCGCCATTGATGCCGATGACGCCGTGCTTCTGCCCTACGCGGTGGAACGCTTCCAGAATCTGGTCGAGTTCGTCGTCGGTATGCGTGGCCATGTACGAGGTGCGCATGAGGGCCTGGCCTTTCGGCACGGCCGGCGGCACCACGGCGTTCACGAACACGCCTTGTTCGAGGAGGTCGCGCCAGAAGGTGAAGCACGTTTTCATGTCACCAACGACGACCGGAATGATGGGCGACTCGCTGTCCCACACGTCGAAGCCCAGATTGCGGAAGCCCTCGCGCATATAGTCCGAGATCTCCCACAGCCGCTCCAGCCGCTCGGGTTCATCGTGCAGGATGTCGAGGCACTTCAGCACGGTGGCTACGTTGGCCGGTGGCATCGACGCGCTGAAGATGTGCGGCGAGCTCTCGTGGCGGATGTACTCGATCACGTCCCGGTCGCCAACGGCAAAGCCGCCGAGCGAAGAGAAGCTTTTCGAGAACGTGCCCGTGATCACGTGCACATCCTCCTTGAGGCCGAAGGTCGCGGCCGATCCGGTGCCGCCGGGACCAATCACCCCGATCGCATGCGCGTCATCGAGCATGAGGGCTGCATTGAACTCGTTGGCGAGCTCCAGCAGCTCCGGGACCCGGGCAATCTTGCCGCTCATTGAGAAGACGCCGTCCGTGGCAATCAGCTTTCCGGCGTCGGGCTTCTGCGCGTGGGCGCGCTCCAGCATCTGCCGCAGATGGTCAAGGTCGTTGTGGCGGTAGCGGCGCGTCTCCGCCATGCTGATCTTCGTCCCCGAAACGATGCAGGCGTGGTTGTCCTTGTCCGAGAAGATGATGTCGTTGCGGCCCGCGAGCGCCGAGACCACCCCCTCGTTCGTCATGTAGCCCGTGGAGAAGAGGACGGCTTTGTCCTTCCCCATGAAATCGGCCAGCCGCTCTTCCAGCTGTAGGTGCAGGTCGAGCGTGCCGTTCAAGAAGCGGCTGCCGGTGCAGCCTGTGCCGTACTTCTCAACGGCTTCCTGCGCGGCCGCTTTCACTCGCGGATCGGACGTGAGGCCCAGGTAGTTGTTGGACCCAGCCATGATGACCTCGTCGCCATTCATGATGGCGCGGGAGCCTTCGTTGCGCTCGATCGGGCGGAAGTAGGGGTAGAGGTCCGCCTGTTTGACTTGTGCATAGTCGCCCGAGGGGTCGAAGAAGCGGTGGCACTTCTCGAACAGGGGGGGCGTGGAGGCAACGGAGGTTTGTGAGGCACTCTCATCAGAAGGGGTGCTCTCTTCCGATTGCCGTTGGAAGTCAGGGTTCGTCATAATACGTGCTCACATCTAATGCGTGAAAACAGGCGGTCAAGGGGGAGCTGTCGAGCGGGGAGGCCGCACATTCACGGCGATTCCGGAGGCGATTGTACCGCAACCCCCGCGGCATCGGAGGCGGAAAAAGTGGAGCGGCGCGACGAAGACGAAAAGGAATCTGTGCGCATGAGGATGTCCTCAATACACTCTATCGCTTGATGGTTCCCGCACCGCTCGTAATCGGAGAGCCGTGCGCGGTATGAGGCCCGTTGTTTTAAGAAGTCCTTCACATCATGCGGGGTGAGGGGACGATCCAGCACGGCTCGACCGAGGCCTTCGCGCTGCAGAAAAAGCGCGTTGAGGGTCTGCTCAAAGATGCCGTGATTGGGGGCCACGAGCAACGGCTTGCCGAGGTACAGCGCCTCGCTAATCAGCGTAAAGCCGGCCGTGCAGATCACGCCCCGGCTGGCGGCAAGGTCGTCGAGGAAGCCGTCGAGCGAGGGTGGTTTTATCGTAATATGGTCGTCGTCACAGGTCACGTCGTCGGGCGCATCGCCGCAGTACACGATGAAGGGGGTATCAACCGCCCGCAGCGTGTCGAGCACGTGGCGCATCCCATCGGGGTGATTGTAGTACACCAGCACGTGCTCGCCGTGCGTAGGCGTTCGAGCCTGCACGGCCGGCCGGATGATCGGGGGCACCAACGTCGTCCGGTCCGGGTGGGTGAGGGGCGCGAAGAAAAACGACGTGAGAAGCACGTGCTCCGGGTGGCTGGGCGCAATCCACCGAATGGCGGCCGACGCCAGGGCGGCGGCCGGCCAGTGGGCCATCGGCAGGTCGTACTCCATCTCGGTGACCACCTGCTGATGATTGAACGAAAGAATGGGCAAGCCCATGCGCGCGGCGGCGCGGGCCGAGAACGCTTCGAAGTCCGTGATCAGCAGATCCGGCTGTTGCGCCTCGAACGCAGCGGTCAGCCGGTCGAGAACGGCCGGCATCTGGAGCAGAATCTTACTATTGCAGCGGATCGTCTTGCCATACTGGATGCGATTGGCCTCCATAATCTGGCGCAGCGCCGGCACGGCAATGACCTGCTCGCCTTCCTCCTCCAGGATGCGCTGCGCAGTGCCGCCTCCACAAAACGTTACGGTATGGTTGCACGCGCGCAGTGCGGCCGTGATCGCCATCGCGCGCGACGTGTGACCACGCCCTTGTCCACTAAGTGCATATGCAATATGCGCCATGGCGAGATTGGGGTGTGACGGCGGGGGGCAGAGGGTGTGCGCTACGCTAGACGGGGATTTTCATGGGCTTGCAGCACATGTGGGGCGGCGATCCTCGTCCGTCCGCGCGGAAGCTTCAAAGCGGTGTCCGGCTGTTAAAATTTGCCGGATGCAACGGTCCACCGAAGGCAATGTTCAGCGTGGAGCGCGGGCTTCTATCAGAGTCGCCACCGAAGGCGAGCGGTGATTCCGTGAGAAGCTGGGGCTACGTGCATCGACAGGTTTTCGTCTACATCAAAGGTAAGCAAGTGCGCACTCACATAGGCATCGAGGACCGATAAGGCATAGAATAAGCCGACGCCAACGACGGAAAGGTCACGGTACCGCCGGAACTTATCCCGCTGTTGACGGAGGACATTCGCACGAATTTCACCGCCGATCTGCGATTCGAGCCGTCGGTATTCGTCTTCGAACTGGGCGTAGGGATTGGGCGTCGTTCCTTCGTTTTGCTTGTACAGCGCGGCGTGGCGGTAGAGGAGGTACCGATCGTTAGAAACGATGACGGCGGCGGTGAGTCCCGCCAGCCCTGCATACACGAAGGGCATCTTGTAGTACTGACGGTTGTAAAACTGGCCCCATCCGGGGGCGGCGAGTGCCCGGATCACAGCCCGCCGGGGCGTGTGCGTGGGAGGGAGCCCCTTGGCGCGAAGAATGGCGCGCCGCGTGCTGTCAGGCTGGGCCGACGTGGGGGCAGAGAAGCCCAAACTGCCCCCGATGAAGAGCGCGATCAGGAAGACGAAACGCAGCGAACTATACGGGGGGCCGCTGCGGTGGCGTGTGTTGCGTGCCGGTAAGGAGAGCCAACTACTCACGTGCGATCACGGATGCTCCGCGCAAATCCCAGAGTGTATGCTAATCGAGCATCATCTCGAGCAGCCGCTCCAGGTCCTCCTCCGAGTAGTACGAAATCTCGATGTGGCCTTCTCCGTCGGACTTGTGCTTGATTTTGACCTGCGTGCTCAAGAAAGAGCGCAGCTGATCGCGGTACGCTTCCAACTGGAGGGCGTCGCGGTCCGGCCGGGCGTTGTCCGCCGTCGGTTCCGGGGCCTCCGGGTCCGGCTCATCGCCTTCCGCCTGGGCCTCGCGCCGGGTACGGACGCGGCGCTCCACCTCGCGCACCGAAAGGTCTTCCTCGATGGTGGTTTCCAGCAGTTCGACCTGCACGTCCTGATCATCGATGGTGATGAGCGCACGAGCGTGCCCCATCGACACTTGCTTGTCGCGCAGGGCCGCCTGAATGCGGGGCGGCAGCCGCAGCAAGCGGAGAAAGTTGGCGACCGAGGCGCGGCTCTTGCTCACCTTCTCGGCGACCTCTTCCTGCGTCAGCCCGCATTCCTCCAGCAGGCGTTTGTAGCCGAGGGCCACCTCGATGGGGTTGAGCTCCTCGCGCTGTACGTTTTCCACAAGGGCCATCTCCAGCATCTGCTCGGAGTTCGCCTCGCGGATGAAAGCGGGCACGCGTTCGAGGTCGGCTCGCCGCGCCGCACGGAGCCGACGCTCGCCCGAGATGATCTCGAACTGGCCCTCGCCCAGCGCGCGCACCGTGATCGGCTGGATGATGCCGAGCTGTTCGATGGAGGCGGCGAGCTCGTCCAAGGCCTCGTCGTTAAACTCCTGGCGCGGCTGATACGGGTTCGGGCGGATGTTGTCGAGCTCGATGTCTGCCACGCGCCGCCGCAACCGCTCCTTGTCCTCGAAGCGGTAGAGTTGGCTCTTAGACAGGTCGCCACTCTCCTTTTCGGCCTCCGAGCGGTCGTCCTGCTCTTCGGAAGGAAGAAGGGCGCTGAGGCCTTTGCCGAGTGCTGATTTCTTGGAAGCCATGCGAACAAGTCGTTAGCGAAAAAGCGCGAAGCGAGCGGCCGTGGAGGCCCAAAAGGGCGTCGGCTTACAGGGAGAAGCCGTTCGCCGGCGTCGAGCTTTTGGACGGGTGATCGGGGATGTCGGGCAGGCTGTCGGGGCTCCCGTTCGAGGACGACGCCTCCTCCTTCGTTTCGCCATCGTGTGATTGCAGGAACTGCTGGTTGGACTCCAGAATTTCGCGCGCCAGGGCCATGTAGTTCTTAGAGCCGGTGCTCGTGGCATCGTACAGCAACACGGGCTTGCCGAAGCTCGGCGCCTCGGAGACGCGCACGTTGCGCTGCACGATGGTCTCGAACACTTTGTCCCCAAAGTAGCGGCGCACCTCCTGGGCCACCTGATTCGACAGCCGCAGCCGCGTGTCGAACATGGTCAGCAGCACGCCCTCGATTTCCAGGTCCGGATTCAGGTGTTGCCGGACGATCTTGATCGTGTTCAGCAGCTGCCCGAGGCCCTCCAGCGCAAAATACTCGGCCTGCACGGGAATCAGGACCGAACTGGCCGCCGTGAGCGAGTTGAGCGTCAGCAGGCCCAGCGACGGTGGGCAGTCGATCACGACGAAGTCGTACTTGCGGCGAATGCGGGTGAGCGCATTATCCAAAATTTTTTCCCGCTCCATCACATCGATCATCTCGATCTCGGCGCCGACCAGGTTGATGTGGCTCGGCACCATATCGAGGAACGGCATCTCCGTGTCGCGCACGGCGTCGGTCGCCGCCACGTCCCCGATGAGCACTTCGTAGATCGACGACGTCACGCTCTGGGGCTCGATCCCGATGCCCGAGGTGCAGTTGGCTTGCGGGTCAATGTCGATGAGCAGGGTGGAATGCTCAGTAGCAGCCAACGACGCAGCGAGGTTGATCGACGTCGTGGTTTTGCCGACGCCCCCTTTCTGGTTGGCAACCGCAATGACTTTTCCCATGGGAAGCTGTGACTCTTGAAGGTTACAAAAGCAGGCCGAGTAAACCGGGATGGCGGCGTGCTGCAGGCCGCGCATCCATCCGCGAAGGTACGCTTCAGCAAGTACGGAAGGGGATCGTGCGTGCAAGGTAATAAGCATGACGGACGAGCGCTAGTGCCGCGGCGGTGTCGACCGTCACAATTCGTCGTTTCCGCAGAAAGGTCCTGGGGGGATCACTCACGCCACGTCAGTGGTTGGTACGCTCCACGCGGTCGCGCGAAGTTTCCGTCGGCGCCCGGTGGTACCGGCGTCGTCCCCTCGGAAACTGCGGCGTAAATACATGAGCCGTACTGACTGGCTCCGGAGGATGTTGCCTCGGGGCGCAGGGCGCGCTCATGGCCCGGCCGCGGGCACCCCCATCGAATGCTTCAGGCGCACCACGCGATATCATGGCACGTCGCATAGTCCTCCGCTCGGACGACCCGCCGGTTTCGCAGGACGACCTCACCGTCGACTATCGTGACGACCTGAACCCTCAGCAGCATGCGGCGGCGACCGCGTCGGGCGGACCGGTGCTCGTGGTGGCGGGCGCCGGCACGGGCAAGACGCGCACGCTCATCTACCGCGTCGCCTACCTCGTGGAGACGGGCACGAAGCCCGAGTCGGTCGTGCTCCTCACCTTCACGCGCCGCGCCGCCCGCGAGATGACGACGCGCGCCGCCACGCTTCTCGATGGCCGCTGCAAGCGCGTGCAGGGCGGTACGTTCCACGCCTTCTGCCTCGGCATCCTGCGGCGCCACGCCAACGTCATCGACTTCCCAAACAACTTCAGCATCCTCGACGCGGCCGACGCCGCCGACGTGCTCTCCGTGCTCCGATCGCGCGGGGGGTATCACCAATCCGACGAGCGCTTTCCGCGCAAGGGCACCCTGCAGAAGATGTTCTCGGCGGTCACGAACCGCGACACCTCGCTCGACGACCTGCTCGCCGATAAGTACCCGCAGTTCACGCACCTGCACGACGACCTGGAGCAGCTCCGGCGCGAATACCGCGGCTACAAGCAGTCGCACGCGCTCATGGACTTCGACGACCTGCTCCTTCGCACGCTGGAGCTGTTCGAGGCGAGCGACGCCGTTCGCAACAAAGTGGCTGCGCGGTGCCGCCACGTGCTCGTCGACGAGTACCAGGACACGAACGCGCTCCAGGCCGACCTCGTCCGGCAGTTCGCCTCCGTGCACGGCAACGTCATGGTCGTGGGCGACGACGCGCAGAGCATCTACCGCTTCCGCGGGGCCGACTTCCGCAACATCTTCCAGTTTCCCGATCAGTACCCGGACACCACCATCCTGAAGCTGGAGCAGAACTACCGCTCCACCCAGCCGATCCTCGACCTGGCGAACCACGTCATTGAGCAGGCGGACCGGTCGTACGACAAGACGCTGTTCAGCGAGGAGCAAGAGGGCGAGCTGCCGGCCGTCGTTCCGGCCCCGGACGCGCAGATGGAAAGTCGCTTCGTCGCGCAGATGATCCTCCGCCTCCGCGAGCAGGGCGTGCCGCTCGACCGCATCGCCGTGCTCTTCCGCAGCAGCCACAACGCGTACGATCTGGAGGTCGCCCTCAACCAGCGTAACATCCCGTTCGTGAAGTACGGCGGCACGAAGCTGAGCGAAGCCGCGCACATTAAAGACGTGCTCGCCCATTTGAAGGTCGCCGAGAACCCGATGGACGCCGCGGCCTGGAATCGCATCCTGCAACTGCTCCACGGTATCGGGCCGAAGACGGCGCGCGATCTCATCGAGTGGGCCACGGAGGCGGCCGACGACCCGTTCGTGGCGAGCGAGAACGGCCCCTTCTCCAACCGCTACATCAGCGCGCTCAAGAAGCTGTTCGCCACGCTGCGGTCCATCCGCGATCCCGACAAGGCGCTCGTGGAGCAGGTGGAAGCCGTGCTCAACTACTACCGGCCCCTCTTCGAAAAGACATACTACGAAGACTATCCGAAGCGCGAACCGGACCTGGAGCACTTCGTGAGCCTTGCCGAAGCGTACGACGACCGCCAGACGTTCCTCGCGCAGCTCGCCCTCGACCCCATCGAGCTCACTGCGCTCGACCAAGACGGCGCGGAAGAAGACGAGCCGCCGCTCGTGCTCTCGACGATCCACTCGGCGAAAGGGCTCGAATTCCACACCGTCTTCCTGATTCGGGCGTTGGAGGGCAACCTGCCCTCGCGGTATGCCCTGAAAGAGCCAGGCGGCGTGGACGAAGAGTTGCGCCTGTTCTACGTGGCCATTACGCGGGCGGAGGAGAACCTCTTCATCTCGTATCCGATGCTGAAGTACCAGCGCTTCCGCGGCGAGTACCTGACCGACCCGAGCCGTTTCATCACGGGCATCCCGGACGATGTGCTGGAGCCGGTCGAGCTCGTCGAGGCCGACGCCGCGGACGAACTGGAGGCTCCGGATGACGTAAAGCAACTCAATGGGCGCGTCCCGGACGATGCGCCTGAGGACGAGCCGCCCAACGACGCGGTCCCGTCCGACGCCGACAGGCCCGACGATGGGCTTCCCTTCTGATTGATGCTGGCCGCCGCCCCATGACGAAGCCCCCGCAGTCCTCCTCCGAGCCGATGGCGGACGCGTCGCGCGCGCAACCCGACGAACAGCCCCTGCGCATCCAGCGCGTCGGCATGAACCGGCTCTCGTTGATTCGGCGCCTCAACATCGCCGTCTTCGACGAGGAGCGTATCATCAATACGTTCGACCGCGACGACCTGCTCATGCTGGTAGCACGGGTCGAGGGCGAGGCGGCCGGGTTCAAGATCGGTTATCGGTTCAAGGCGAAGACGTACTACAGCGCGAAGGGGGGCGTGCTGCCGGCCTATCGGCGGCGCGGCATCGCGCGGGCGCTGCTTCACGCCATGATGGATCAGGCGCGAGCCTGGCGCTACGAAACGTTCCTGTTCGACACGTTCCCGAACAAACACCCGGGGATGACGGTCCTCGGGCTGTCCGAGGGGTTTCGTGTCGTCAAGGCTGGGTACAGTCCGCAATACAACGACTACCGACTGCGCTTCCAGAAGGAATTGTGAGATGTGCGGGCGTCGGGGAGTGTGGGCGTCTGGGAGCAGGGAAGGCGGGAGGACACTCCTACACCCAGACGCCCACACGTCCATCCTGTAACTATCGATGCCGGTTCTTCGTTGAACTCGGGTGAGTCGGACCGCCACACTTCCCACACCACTGCTGCCGATCGTGCGTCGTTTGCTGTACGAAATCGTTGAAGGACTCCGCATTGCGGGGCGCGCCATCTGGGTCAACAAGATGCGCTCGGTGTTGACGACGCTCGGCATCATCATCGGGATTGCTTCGGTGACGGGCATGGCGACGGTGATCAACGGCATCGACCGGCAGTTCGAGGAGGCGCTCTCCGAGTTTGGCACCGACGTGCTGTACGTGCGCCGCTGGCCGCTCGCCAGTGGGCCGGGCACCGAGTGGTGGAATTACATCAACCGCCCGCGCATCGAGCCGGAGCTGGCCGAGACCATCGACCAGCGCTCGCGGTTTGCCGTCGCCACCGTCCCGACGACGAGCACGAACCGCACCATCGGCTACCGCAGCACCACGCTCATTGGGGTCACCGTCAACGGCGTGGGGGCGGACTATCCCCGCGTGCATCCCCCCGACATCGAGGACGGACGCTTCTTCAGCGCGGTAGAGGCACGCAGCGCGGACAACGTCGTCGTCCTTGGAGCGACGGTGGCTCGCGAGCTGTTTCCGGTGGAGCAGCCGCTCGGAAAGACCATCACGATCGGCGGGCGCCGGTTCCGCGTCGTCGGCACACAGGTGCAGCAGGGCAGCGGGGCCGAGGGCGGCTCCTCGGCCGACAATCAGGTCAGGATTCCGTTTGCGACGTTCAACAAGCTGTTCGGCACGCGCCAGCGCAGCATCGACATCGAGGTGAAAGTCGCCAGCGTGGCCGTCATGGACCGCGCGGCCGACGAGATTACGGGCATCGTGCGGGTGGCGCGTAAGCTGGACGCGATCGAGGAGAACAACTTCGAGATCGCGAGCCAGGAGGACGTGCGCCAGCAGTTTGCCCCGGTCAAGTTTGCCATCTACGGCATCGGCCTCTTCCTCACCGCCTTGGCGCTGCTCGTGGGCGGCATCGGGGTGATGAACATCATGTTCGTCTCGGTGAAAGAGCGCACGAAGGAGATCGGCATCCGGAAGGCGGTGGGTGCGAAGCGGCACACGATTCTAACGCAGTTTCTGATCGAGGCCATCATCATTTGCCTGCTCGGGGGCGCGCTGGGCATCGGCCTTTCGGCAGGGCTGACGACGCTGCTCACGACCCTCATCGGCGTGCAGGCCGTGCTGCCGTTCGAGACGGTGATGCTCGCATTCGGCATCTGTACGGGCGTGGGCGTCGCCTTTGGGTTGGCGCCGGCCTGGCAGGCCGCTCAGGCCGAGCCGATCGCCGCACTGCGGTACGAGTGAAGGGCGAGTGGCGACTGCGCCGGATGGGCCGATCGCCGTAGCGCATGGATTCGACAATCGACAATCGACGACCGACCATGAACATTCTGGAAGCTTTTCGGATGGCGTGGAATGCGCTGCGGGCGAACAAGCTGCGCTCGTCGCTGACGCTGCTCGGCATGGTGATTGGCGTGTTCGCCATCATCGCGTCGGTGACGGCGGTGAAGGTCATCGACGTGTACTTCCAGGAGTCGCTCCAGCTGTTCAGCTCCACCACGTTCACCGTCTCGAAAGACCCGGTGGTGCGGACGGGGGAGTGGCGCGACCGCGAGCGGCCCAACATCACGTACGATCAGGTGCGGCGGTTGGCCCGCGAGGTGAGCTATCCGGTGAGCCCGCAGGAATTCTTCGGCGTCGATGCCATGCAGTACAAGGATCGGGAGACCGAGCCCAACGTGCGCATCATCGGCACGAATCAGCATTTCATGAGCAACTTCAGCTACGAGATACAGGCGGGCCGGGGCCTGCTCGAATCCGACGTTCGGTATGCGCGGCCGGTGATCGTCATTTCGCCCGATGTGGCCGAGGTGCTCTTCCCGAATGAGACGCCGCTCGGCAAGACCGTGCGCATCGAGGGGCAGCGCTACGAGGTCGTCGGCGTGCTGGAATCGAAAGGCAGCTTCCTTGGCAATAGCTTCGATCAGCGGATGTTTGCGCCCATCACGCGGCTATTCAACGTGTACGGCTATCCACAGCGCGACATCGAGCTGGTGAGCGTGCGGGCGCCCACGGTACGGGCCGTGTCGGACGCGATGGACACCGTCATCGGACGGCTGCGTGTGATTCGCAAGGTGCCACCCGGGGAGGAAAACAACTTCGAGATCGGCACGAACGACTCCGTGCAGAGCACCTTCGAGGACTTCACGAGCACGCTGACGGCGGGCGGCGCCGGCATCGGGCTGATCGCGCTGCTGGCAGCCGGCATCGGCATCATGAACATCATGCTCGTATCGGTCACCGAGCGCACGCGCGAGATCGGCATCCGCAAGTCGGTGGGTGCCAAGAAGCGCGACATCCTGCGCCAGTTCTTGTTGGAGGCCGTGTTCATGTGTCAGCTGGGCGGGCTGCTCGGCATCGGGCTGGGCGCCGCGTTCGGCAACCTGGTGGCTGTGTACTTCGACATCAGCGCGGCCTTCCCGTGGGCGTGGGCGCTCGGCGGCGTGGGGGCCATGATTGCGATCGCCGTCGTCTTCGGCGGGTACCCGGCCTACAAAGCGGCGCGGCTGGATCCCATCGAGTCGCTGCGGTACGAGTGATTCGTGCATTGGGGAGTGAGCGTTGGGGGTTGCAAGTTCGGGCGTCAGGCTTCAGATTCAGGCCGGTCTCCCACCTTTCAATGTGCACCGCTCAACTCGACCCCCGAACTTATGAACGCACAAGATACTGCAAAGCGCGCTGCCGGCGAGCAGGCCGCTACCCTCGTCGAAGAGGGGATGCGCGTGGGCTTGGGCACCGGCTCCACCACGGCGTACGCGCTCGACGCGCTGGGCCGCCGCATCCGCGAGGACGGGCTCACCATCCGCGGCGTGCCCACCTCGTACGCCGCCGAGCGGCTCGCGCGCCAGCACGGCATCCCGCTCGTCTCGTTGTCCGACGTGGCGGCGCTCGATATCGCCCTGGACGGCGCCGACGAGATCGACGAACACCTGCATCTGATCAAAGGCCGGGGCGCCGCGCACACGCGGGAGAAGGTCGTCGCCGCGCAAGCCGAGCGATTCGTCGTGCTGGCCGACCCATCGAAGCGGGTGGATCAGCTCGGGACCGCCATGCCGCTCCCCGTCGAGGTGTTGCCCATGGCCGCCGAGCCCGTCCTGCGCACGCTCCGCACGTTGGGCGCGGACCCCGAGCTGCGCATGGGCATGCGGAAGGACGGCCCGGTCATCACCGACCAGGGCTTTTGGGTGATTGATGCCCACTTCGAGGGCATCGACGCCCCGGCGGAGTTAGATCGCGCGTTGCTTTCGACGCCGGGTGTGCTCGACCACGGGCTCTTCCTCGGACTCGCTACCGACGTGCTGATCGGGCAGCCGGATGGGGCCGTGAAGCACCTTGCGTAGTTGTCCCGCCCGGAAGCCAGAGTGGGCACAGGTGCCTAACACAAAACGCGCACCCCCCGATGTAGGGAGTGCGCGTTTTGAAACGTCGGTACGTGCAGCTCGGCCCCCGTGTGTACTAGCGGAGACGGAAGGTCACCGGCAGCGACATCTGCACCTTCACGGCTTTGCCCCGCTGCTTGCCCGGCTTGAACTTCATTTCTCGCACGGCTTCGAGCGCCGCCTGGTCGAGCAGCTTGTGCACGCCGCGCGTCACCTGCGGGTTCGTGACGTTGCCCTGCTCGTCCACGACGAACTGGACGAACACGCGGCCTTCGATACCGGCCTTCTTGGCGAACTCAGGATACTCGACGGCCTGCTGGAGCGCCGCCATGCCACCAATCAGCTCCGGGCGGTCCTCCACAACGATGAAGACCTCCTGCTCTTCTTCCTCTTCTTCCTCTTCCGGAGCGGGAGGAGGCGCCGAGGTCTGGAGCGATTCGTTGAGGTCGAGCGATGCGTCGAGGTCGACGGCCTCGTCCTCGATGATTTCATCGTTCGGCACCTCTACCGGAACCGGGGGCCGGGGCGGGGGCGGGGGCTTCGTTTCCTGCTCGGTTTGTTGGATCTCTTCCATCTGGACGACCTCCTGCTCTTCCATGACGACCTGGAATTCGGATTCTTGCCGCAAGTCGACGCGGAAGGCAAGAATCAGAAGGAGGAGGGCGACGATCATCCCGACCTGTACGTAGATCGGGTATTGTTTACGTAAGTCGGCACTATCGTCTTTGCGAACACCCATGATGAGTTGTGTTGGTCAAATGGCTGGTGGCATCGCTCCGCGAGTACTGCTTCGCTGGCGAAAGGGCGAAATCCCCTATCGCATGAAGTAACTACTAAGAAGCAGGCACATGAGTTTCAAGCGAAGAATGCGTGCAGCGGTTCGAAAAGCCTGCCCAGCAGGGCCTTCACAAATTCGTAAAGCTATGAGGTCTGCTTGAGGTCGCGGGACGTCCGCGATGGGTACCACCACCAGAAGGCGCCCACGGCCACCGCGACGCCGAGGATGTTGGCCGCGGCATCGTACGGTTCGGCGGCGCGGCGCGGCAGCATCGTTTGGTAGAGCTCGGCCAGGACCGACAGCCCGATGCCGACCCCGATGAGAGCGAATGCCCGCACGGGCGACGTGGCCTTCCGTTGGGCGTCGGGGCGACGGGGGTGAATGGCGTGCATCCACAGGAAGCCGAAACCCAAAAACATGACGAAGTGGGCGGCCTTGTCGATCTGGAGCAGGGTGCTGGAGGGCAGGCCGGTGGTTGGGACGGAGTAGGCGACGAGGATGGCCAGGCTCCAACCTACGGCAAGGATCCGGTAGTACGTGGCAGTCATGAGCGGAAGCGTTCGTTCAGGACGGGAGGAAGCTGCGTCAGGAGGTCGAGAGCCATCATCGTCCGGCTCTCCGTGTGGGCCGCGTAGCGGTCAGCGGCTGCGCCGCCCAGGTGCAAGGCGCCGAGCGCTGCCTGGGTGGGCGGGAGGCCCTGGGCCAGCAGGCTTACGCAGAGCCCGGCCAGCACGTCGCCCGTGCCGGCGGTAGCCAGCGCGGGGTTACCGGTTCCATTTACAAATGCCGTGCCGTCGGGGGCGGCCACGATGCTGGGCATCCCCTTCAGGAGCAGCACGCAGTTCCAGCGCTGGGCGTACGTCTGCGCGGTCCGAATGGGATCGTCAAGATCCGCATCGTCGCCGGCCAGGCGGCGGAACTCGCCGGCGTGCGGCGTCAGGATCCACCGGCCCGCGGCCTGGTCGAGGGGGGCTGGGTCCTCGGCGAGCGCGTTCAGCCCATCCGCGTCGATTACGGCAGGATGGTCGCTCGCGCGGAGGAGGTCGCGCACGAACTGGGAGGTGCCGGCGGTGCGGCCGAGGCCGGGCCCGACGAGCAGGGCCCGCGCCTTGTCCAGTGGATCCGCCAGCGCGTGCAGGGCCGCGTCGGGCTGGAGGCCCCCGTCGCCGTCGGGCAGCGCGATCGTAGGCACCTCGGTCATCTTGCCGGCCAGGGTGGATTGCACCGCGGCCGGGGTGGCACACGCCACGTACCCGGCGCCGCCCCGAGCGGCTGCCAGCGACGACATGACGGGGGCGCCGGTGTAGCCGGGCGCCCCGCCTACGACGAGGGCCATGCCCGCACTGTACTTGTGGGCATCGTGCAACCGCGTGGGCAGCCACGCGCCGATGGCGGCGTCTGTCGTCAGGCGTGCACAGCCTGGCGTGTCTAGCGTGTGCTCGATGACATGATCCGGGATACCGATCTCAACCACATCGATGGCGCCGGTTGTGCGCGGCCCCGCGCCGATGAGCAGCCCGGCCTTCAGCGCGGCCATGGTGATGGTGCGATCGGCGTCCACCGCCGTGCCCAGCACGGCCCCGGTGTCGCTGTGGAGGCCCGTCGGCACGTCGAGCGCGACGGTCGGGGCCCGCTGCTCGTTGAGCCACCGGGCGATGCCGTCGATGGGTGCACGCAGGGCGCTGGTGAGACCGGTGCCCAGCAGGGCGTCGATGAAGAGCGCGGGGCGCGTGCGGCGGGCCAGCGCATCGAGCGCCGTGGTCGTGTCGAAGGCGTGCAGCCCGAGCCGATCGCCGTGCGCCTCGGCCAGCTGCTCCAGCAGGTCGTAGTTGCGAGCCGGATCGTCGCGCAGGGCATCCGGCGCGGCCGATAGCACAACGTGGACCGTCGCGCCGCGGGCGAGCAACTGGCGCGCGACCATCAGTCCGTCGCCGCCGTTGTTGCCCTTGCCGCACAGCACCATCACGCCGCGTTCGGTCAGCGGCCCGTACGCATCGGCGATGCAATCGGCCGCGCCGCGCCCGGCCGACTCCATCAGCGTAAAGCTCGGCACGCCAAAGTCCTCGATCGTGACCCGATCGGCCTCGCGCATCGCATCGGCCGTTAGCACGGGCGGAAGCGACGGCGGGGCGGTGTAGTGGAAGGTCGGTGCAGTGCTCATCAGTCAGAGGGCGGCCTGGGAATGCGAAGGGGCGACTCCAGTACATTTTCCCAACGCGGGCGACTGTCGATCGTGCCCTCGCTCCAGGTGATGGGCTCAGGGGCCTGATACGGCACGAGCCAGCCGCCGTCCCACGTGCCGTTGCCGTTCACGTCCAGAAAGGCCCGGAAGCGGAAGGTGCCTTCTGGAAGCTGCGAAAAAACGAACCGCCCTGTGCTGTCCGCCGTCGCGCTGCGTGGGGTCGCCCGGGCCGCGGCTGTCGCCGTCGTGGCGTACAGCTCCACGATGAGAGCCGCCGCCAGCGTATCAGCCGTATCAGCGGACGCACGTGCGGACAGTGTATCGGCGGGGGGATCGGTCGTGTCGGGGCGTGAGAGGTCCGAGAGGGCCACCGTACCGCTCAGCGAGCCCAGCTGTCGGTTCGAAATCCGCCGAAACATCCGGGTGAACGTCGTGTCGGTGCGGGCGAGGGGCGGACCGCCCACCTGCACGTCCACGCGCTCAGCGGAACGCAGGGCAGGTGTGAAGTGCAGGCGATACGTCGTGCCGTCGGCGGTCGACAGCGTAACGTCGCGCGCCGCGCCCAGCGAGTCCTGTGCCGTGATGACGGCGCGGAGGCGGGTGCTGTCGATCGGCTCGTTGAGGCGCACCCCGGGTGGTTCATCCGGAAGCAGCGTGTACACGTTGGTCGTATCGGGCGAAAGGCCCTGGGGTACAAAGCGCACGAAGCGGGTTTGCAGCGTATCGGGCTCGTCTACGGGGGTAAAGCGCAGCGTGTCGGTATCGACCGTGTTCTCGCTGGAGTCGGCCACGGTTTCGGCCGGGAGGATCAGACGGTGCGGGGTGGGGTTCAGCGGCGGCGTCCGGAGGACGATGAGGCTCCGGGAGCCGGCCCGTTGGTACACGGCGCCGACCGAGACGGAGGCGTCCCGCACCGAATCCTGAAGCTGCCAGCGGTCCGGCGTGCGGTCGAGCAGCTGCACGGGCGCGTCGAATCGAAGCGCGTGGCGGCGGCGCGAGCGCGATTGGATGCGAACGAACCGGGGCGGAAGCGTGTCGGGCCGGGCGGCCACCCACGGCCGCGGGATCGTCGCCCCCGTGCTGTCGGCCACGACCGCGTGCTGCGGGGGCGGTGCGAAGGCCTCGACGGGGTCGGGTTGCCGGTTGCGGTTGTTGTCCGTCAAGGCGATGACGAAGTAGGGCTGCTCTTTCAGGTAATCGAACCGGAACGCGCCGTCGCTGCCGGTTTGGGTGCGGTAGGCCGGGCGCGAGGGAAGCGAATCGAGCGGGGCCGTGGAGCCGGCATCCGTGCTGTCGTCCAGGATGTACGCGTACACGTCGATGCCCTCCTGGGGGGCGCCGTCGTCGGCCTGCACCACGCGCCCGCTGATCTGTCCCCGGTCGATCGTGGGGCCGGTGGAAAAGGCCAGCGTGATCGGCTCCTCCAGGCTGACGCCGCGCGTGTCCTGCAGGTTGGTGTCGAGCGTGAGAATGTACGTGGTGTTGTCGCGCAGCGCTTCGGGGAATTCGATGGACACCGAGCGTCCGTCAAAATCGATCTCCAACTCGCCGTCCGGACGAGGCGTGATGGTGAGGGCCTGCTCGAACGAGCCGCGCTCGATGTATTCCGAGAAGGCGATGTCGACCGACGCGCTGAGGTCCACATTCACGGCAGCCTCGGAGGGGGTGGATTCCACGATGGAGGGCGGCGTCGTGTCGCGCGGCCCGCCGCCCGGGGGGACCGGATTGGCACAGCCCGCAAGCACGAGAGCGAAGGCGAGGAAAACGGGAAAGAGGGAAAAGGGAAAAGGGAAAAGGGAGGAAAAGGTGCTGCACCGCATGGAGTCTGCCATCGAACGTCCGGTGTAAGCCATATCAACGCTTTCCTCTTCCTTCCCCCTCCGGTCAGGCGTAAATGCCGCGCATCTGAAGGGCATCGGCGACCTTGCGGATGGCCATGACGTACGCGCCAATCCGGAGGGACACGTCGTGCTCCTGCGCCGTCTCGTAGACCCGGTCGAAGGCGCGGCGCATGATGCGGTCGAGGCGCCGGTTCACACGGTCGAGCGTCCAGAAGTACCCTTGACGGTCCTGCACCCACTCGAAGTACGACACGGTCACGCCGCCCGCGTTGGCCAGAATGTCGGGGACGACGAGCACGCCTTTCTCCCGAAGAATGGGGTCGGCCGCCGGCGTGGTGGGGCCGTTCGCGCCCTCGGCAATGATCTTCGCCTGGGTCGCGCGCGCGACAGATTCGGTGATCTGGTCTTCCTTAGCGGCCGGGACGAGCACGTCCACATCGAGCGTGAGCAGTTCCTCGTTGGTGATCGGGTCGGCATGCGGGTAGCCCTCCAGCGAGCCGTCGTGCGCCTTCGCATAGTCCATCATTTCGTTGATGTTGAGGCCGTCCGCGTTGTAGTACCCGCCCGAGATGTCGCTGACTGCAGTAATCGTACAGCCTTGTTCGGAGAGCAGGCGGGCGCCGATGGAGCCCACGTTGCCAAAGCCCTGTACGGCCACAGTGCATTCGGACGGCGAGAGGCCCAGGCGGTCCATGGCGGCCAGGGTCACCGTCATCACGCCCCGGCCGGTGGCCTCGCGGCGGCCCTTCGACCCGCCAAGCTCGACGGGTTTGCCCGTCACGACGGCGTTCTCGGTGCGGCGCGCGTGCATCGAGTACGTATCGAGCACCCACGCCATAATCTGCTCGTTCGTGTTCATGTCCGGGGCGGGAATGTCGCGGTCCGGCCCGAACACGTCCATCAGGTTGGCCGTGTACCGGCGCGTGAGGCGTTCCAGCTCGTCGGGGCTCATCGCCTTCGGGTCGCAGACGACCCCGCCCTTCGCGCCGCCGAAGGGTACATCGACCACCGCGCACTTCCAGGTCATCCAGGCGGCAAGGGCCTTCACCTCATTCAGCGTCACGTCCGGCGCGTAGCGGATCCCGCCCTTGCTTGGGCCCAGCACGTTGTTGTGAATGACGCGATAGCCTTCGTACACCTTCATGCGGCCGTCGTCCATCATCACGGGCACGGACGTGACATGCACGCGCGTGGGGCGCGACAGGTACTCGTAGAATCCTGGGTTCAGTTCCAGGATCTCCGCCGCCACGTCGAACCGCTCGACCATCGACTGGAACGGATTCTCGCGGTCTTGGATCGGCGTCGGTTCGCGGTAGACGGCCGTGTCGTACACGTTGCGTTTGAAAGGCATGGGGGGTACATCGAGATCGTTGATCAGAGATAGAAGCGGCAGAACGCGCCAGCCATTGGCAGATGGGTAAGCACCGCAGTGATAAGATGCAACGCCGGCGAAGTTCATCCTTACCATACAAGCTAGCATTGTAGGCACGAGCAGACAGGGGCTGAGGCCGCATGAACGCACGGCTTTCGAATCGACGACGCAAGGAAATCAATGCGCTGACGCGGCGCAAGTACCGCAAGGACCTAGGGCAAACCCTGGTGGAGGGCGTGCGCGCCGTGCGGGCGGCCCTGGATGCCGGGGCGCCGCTCACCGAGGTCATCGTCGCCGAGAGCACCCGCACCGATCCGGCGGTGCAATCGCTGTGCGACCGCGCCTCTGCCCCGATCCATGTGCTTCCCGACGAGACGGTGCGCCGTCTCTCCGACGTGCAGACGAGCCAGGGCCTTCTCGCGGTGGCTGAGACGCGCTATGTGAAGGAGGCGGTCCTGCTCGACGCGGTAGCGCCGACGACTACCCTGCTCGCGCTCGACGGCGTGCAGGACCCGGGCAATGTGGGTACCATCCTCCGGACAGCCGCGTGGTTCGGGGCCGACGCCGTCATCGCGGGACCCGGTACGGCCGGGCTCTACGGGCCCAAGGTGATGCGCGCGGCCATGGGCGGGCACTGGGACCTGCGCCTGGTGCGCACGAGCGCGCTGGGCGAACTGCTTCAGCGGTTGCGGCGGCAGGGCGTGCGCCTCTACGGAGCCGACCTGCAGGGCGTGCGGGCCGGCGCCTGGCAGCCGGCCCCGCCCTCCGTGCTCGTGCTAGGCAGCGAAGCGCACGGGCTCAGCGCGGCCGTGCACGGCACCATCGACGAGCGGGTGGCCATCCCCGGTGCCCCCCGCCGGACCGGCGCTGAGTCGCTCAACGTGGCCGTCGCCGCAGGCATCCTCATTTACGAGTGGACAGGGCGCGGCGGGCCGGCGTCCTAATTTTCATGCGTCCTGGGGGCTGTGCTGTTTTAAACGCACGCTGTTTCATACATTTAGCTTCTGCACCATCCTCGCCCCCGTGCTGCGCACGGCCGGGCGGCCCGAACAATCACGCAAGTCTGAGTACGCTTCCCGTTCCCGCATGGAAATCCCGGCGTTGCAAGGCCTGACGGTGGATCCGAGTCTGATGACCATGGAGAAGCCGCTAAAGAAGCATGAAGAGCACGAGTCGTTGCGGATCGGCGTGCCCCGGGAGGTGGCCAACGAAGAGCGCCGTGTAGCGCTCGCGCCGAGCGGGGTGAGTACGCTCGTCGCGAACGGCCACGCGGTGTACGTCGAAGAAGGGGCTGGGGAGCAGGCTCACTTCGGTGACAATCAATATTCCGAGGCCGGCGCCGAGTTGATCGATGCGCCGGAGGACTTGTACTCGCACGCCGACCTCATCGTGAAGGTCGGCCCACCGAACGAAGATGAGCTGGACCTGCTGAAGGAGAAGCAGATCTTGATTTCGGCGCTCAACCTGGGCGGCATGACGCCCGACTTCCTGCGCCGGCTCATGGAGCTTCGGGTTACCGGCATCGGCTTCGAATTCATCCGCGACCCGGACGGCACGTTTCCGCTCGTGCGCATGATGCATGAGATCACGGGTACGATGGCCGTGCAGATCGCGGGCCGGTACCTGGAGAGCAACGAAGGCGGGCGCGGGGTCATCCTGGGCGGCATCTCCGGCGTGCCGCCGGCGACGGTCGTGATCCTGGGGGCGGGGGTCGTGGGCGAGTGGGCGGCGCGCACGGCGCTGGGCTACGGCGCGCACGTTATTGTGCTGGACACCGACCTGGGGCCGCTCCGCGTGCTGGAGCACTACCTGGAGCGCCGCATCACCACCGTGATGGCCAGCGAGCAGTACATCCGCCAGGCCGTCCGCTCGGCCGATGTCGTCATTGGCGCGATGATGTCCGACGGGCAGCGTTCGCCCATGCTCGTCACCGAAGACATGGTCGCGGCCATGACGACCGGCGCGGTTATCGTCGACGCGGTGATGGACCAGGGCGGCTGCATCGAGACGAGCAAGCCGACGACGCACTCCAAGCCCGTCTTCCGCAAGCACGACGTGATCCACTACTGCGTGCCAAATATGCCGTCCAACGCGGCCCGTACGGCGACGTACGCGCTCACGCACGTGCTCGTGCCGTACCTTATTCGCATCGGCGAGGTCGGCTCGATCAACGAGGCGCTCTGGCGCGACGAGGGACTGCGCAGCGGCACGTACGTCTATCGACACCACCTCACGAAGAAGAGCCTCGCCACGATGTTCGGCATGACGTACCGCGACATCGAGCTGCTCATCGCGTCGGGCATTTAACGCCCCCATCGGCCGATTTAAAACGGAGTGGACCGAACACGCAGTCGTTGGGCGCAAAGTGTTGGCTGGCAAGGCGTTACGCCCGGCCCGGTCTGGGTCCTATGCCCACAGAGTTGACATAATTAGAAGTTATGCGGCTCAGTGCTCTTCATCCAGCGTCTCAATCCACACATTCGACAATAGCCCTTTCGATTCGGGAAGACCTACTGCATGGACTGATCGGTACTGCACCGTCTCGTAATCTACTCCTACACCCGCCGAGGACTGCTATGCGTCTGCTCATCTGGATCGCACTCATTGTTCTGACCGTAGTGCCCGTTCAAGCTCAGGTTCCTGTCTCAGGCTACGTGCTTAGTCTCGATGCTGGCAACATGCTCACCCAAGCGGAGATGCGGCTTCTTGATGAGTTTGGGCTCGCCTTAGAGGACCGGCCCGTACTTCGAACGGATGAGGAGGGACGCTTTCTCTTCAGCGACGTGCCAGCAGGCGAATACATGTTGGAGGTAACGCACACCTACGCGACGGAAGATGGCGCTCTGGGGTACAAGGTGCGTACTGACCGATTCACCGTCTCCGACGAACACCCCACGTTTGCCATCGCGCTATCGCAAGCTGGGGCCTTGCTGGAGTGGCAAATCAAGGAAGGGAGCCTCCCGGTTCCGCTAGACGAGAGTGTATGGGTGCGCCGCAGAATGCTCAGCCCACAGGTTAAACTGGATCAGCCGGGCGCGCCGACACATCCGGTGAACGTCGTCTCGTCCGAAGTAGTCGCAGCGAAATAGAAGGGCCGCATAACCCGCACTGCTGCCGACGTGCTGCGCACACGGCAGAGTTCAATCGTTATACGCACCCAAGTCCGAGAAACGAAACAGGCAAGTGGCCCCAAAGGTACTTCTCATGCGCCTTCGCATCACAAACTCATGACCTCACATGTCTACAACGAAAGTCAAAGAAGAGGCGCAACGTCTTATCGAGGAATTGCCCGACGACGCTACGTGGGACGATCTCATGCAACGCATCTACGTCCGTCAAGCCATTGAGGCGGGCCTAGAAGACAGTAAAGCCGGACGCACGATGGACGTGAACGAGCTTCGCAAACGGCTCGGGCTGTCGGCGTGAGGGTTCATTGGACGAACACGGCCATTGACCATCTCCTCTCGATCTACGAGTACGTGGCCCACGACTCGGAGGTCTATGCCGATCGGCTGATGGACCGCCTAACTCGTCGCTCGCAGCAAATCGGCACATTTCCTCGGTCAGGGCGGTCCGTACCGGAGTACGAGGCACCAGACATACGCGAAGTGATCGAAGGCTCGTATCGGGTTATTTACCGCATTAAGGAAGAGCAAATCGATGTGCTAGCGGTAATGCATAGTGCGCAACAATTGCCTCCCGAATTAGGCGCGCAGTAGAGGGTGCGTATAACCCGCCACTCTTATTACGCTAAGGTCAAGCAGAAGGAGCGTTTTTCGGTGGGATAGCGTCAGATTATTGTCATTTCTGAGGGTAGGCATACAGAACGTGGTCACCTCCGTGGAGCTGAGAGGCGTGGGAGGGTTCGCGTTGACTTCTGGCTGGGCGCAAGCACCGAACGGACAGATACTCTCGGGTATGGGCTGTCACTGGCATGGCCCGCGCAGGGCATGGACAGAGCAGCTCGGAGCGCACCTTTTTGGTCCTGTTCTGGAGCGGCGCGCCGAAGGGACGAGCGTGTGCCGGGGAGTCGTAGGCCCGTAAGCACCGCTGATGATGCATGCCGATCTTCTCCCAGACGGAGAGATTATCGCAGGGTGTCGGTCCTCTCCGGCGCGCAGCGCGCCAGAAGCTCAGCGAGTCGAATGGTGTAGGCGGGATCCTGTCGGATCGGCTAACCAGGGCGCAGGGGTATCATAGGTGTTCTCAGGCTCGGTGGCGTGTTATGCGAGAGAGCTTTATGCGGCCCTCGCATACTGGCTCTCACACGTCCTGAAGCGCTCGGGGTCGAACGCTTCGCCGCTGCAGGCGAGGCTGCGCAGCATACAGAGGAACTTGCGCATGACGGCGACCTTGGCTTTGGTTCCGACCATGCCCTCTTCGCATTTGCGATGGTAGTAGGGCCCGTAGAGGAACCGGCGCCGAAGCACCGGGAAGATGGTCTGTCCCAGCACCTTCCGGAGCAGGGGCCGGCCCTTCTTCGACAGCCGCGTCTACCGGACCACAATGGTCCACCGATAGGTGCCGCTCTGGCGCTCGCGCAGGTTGAGCCCGGCGTAGCGCAGGAGCGCGCGCCCGGAGTGGAAGTCGCGAAGCGGCCCGGTCTGCCCGGCCAGGCGGGCGAGATTGAAGCGGGTGATTCCCTTCAGGTGCGTCAGCCGGGGCAGGTCGCCGTCGGCTTCGGGCAGGTCGCCGTCGGCTTCGGGCAGGTCGCCGTCGGCTTCGAGCCGGGCCCCGAGCCGTTCGATCTCGGCCCGGAGCCGGGCGCGGCGAGCGGTGAGCCGCTCGTAGTCGGCCCACAGCTGGCGGAGGCGCTCGACGAGCAGCTCGACTTCGGTCTCCGTCTTGGCGTACTGGATAGACGCCTCAGCGCAGGCAAAGAGGTGCTCCAGCGTCGCAAAGCGGGCGTTTACGCGCCGCTTCATCGTCTTCTTGAAGCGCGTGTAGCCGGCCCGGACGATGTGATATGGATTGAACGCGTAGGCCTCCATGAGCGCTTCTCCGGTCGAGCCAAAGGTGAAGGTCGCCGGCTTGTCGTAGTCGGGGAAGAGGTCTTCGGTTACCGCCTGGATGCGCTGGCGCGTGGCGGCGAGCACCTGTTCGTCCTCGTCGTAGTAGGCGGTGAGGCGCCGGAGGCGACGGTAGATTGCGGGCAGGTGGCGATGGGCCTGCGTTTTGCCGAGACGGGCCACCAGGTGCATAACCCGCGGATCCTTGTGATCCGTTTTTCCAGTATCATTGGACTCGACCGCTTTGAGCTTGGCCACGTGCTCGGGGCTAATCAGCGCGGTCTCGGGGCTAATCAGCGCGGTCTGGTGGCCGAGACGGCGAGCCGTGTGCAGGAGTTTGCGTTCATAGCCGCCGGTGGCCTCGGCGCAGACCGTGAGGCCGTCTAGTCCGGCCTCGCAGGCCAGGTCGGCGAGCCGACCCAGGAGGGATTCGATCGCGCCGGTTCGGTTGGGAATCTCGTCCTCGACGCGGCAGGAGGAGGCATCCGCCTGGTACTCAGCGTATAGGGAGAGCGAGCGTTTGGAGACGTCGAAGCAGCAAATGAGATGGGCAGACGAATTGACGGTTTGACCCGTAGGTGTGATCTTGAGCATAAGGGGCTAAGCGAAGCTGTGACAAGGAATGTAGGCCTGATCAGTGTAGCGAGGCCCCTTCTCCTTTGCGTGCTTAGCATAAAGGTACGGTGCTGCGGAAGCTGGGCCGATACCAGATTTGGACCTCGGCGTCTCTCGTGCCTATTTCGCAGGTTGGCGTGCCCAGGTCCGCAGAGCTTGACCCGTTATGTGTCGCTACAAGCGCCGTCGGAGCATTCCGCCTGCTCAAAGGTTTGCTGATTGGGTTGTATCTCCTCATATCGCAAAGCAGGACCATGAACTGGCAAGAACACATCGTCAGCACACCTGACGTGTTGAAAGGAAAGCCGCGCCTAAAAGGCACACGCATTCCCGTGAGCCTCATCCTCGGCTACCTCGCCAACGGCGCCACGACGGAAGATCTCCAGCGGGAGTTTCCCGATTTAAATCA
>JAAAPH010000092.1 GCA_009908415.1 Bacteroidota bacterium | reverse complement strand
GGTGAGACGGCCGACCTCGATATCGAAGACGTGCCGGCCGCGCAGGGCGACGGGGCGCCCGACAAGCCCAAGCCGGCCGCCGAAGACGGCGTGGCGTGACAAACTTACGTCTCATCCCAACCAACTAGCGCAGCGTTCGACCCAGGGCGTTGCGCTTTTTCTTTTACAGCTGCGGGGGAGTACATCGCGAGTCAGTGATTCGTCCGCTCGACGGTGCTGTCGGAGCGGCCGAGCAGGAAGTCGAAGTCGGCGCCCTCATTCGCTTGCATGACGTGGTCGAGGTACATGCGGATGTAGCCGCGCTCGGAGTGGGGCGTCGGCGGCGGCGTCCAGGCCGCGCGTCGGCGAGCAAGCTCGCCTTCGGGGACGTCCAGGTGCAGGCGGCGGTTCGGCACGTCGAGCGCGATCGGGTCGCCGTCTTCGACCAGCGCGAGCGTGCCGCCGACGGCCGACTCGGGGGCAACGTGCAGCACGTTGGTGCCGAAGGCGGTGCCGCTCATGCGCGCGTCGGAGATGCGCACCATGTCGCGCACGCCTTCTTTGAGGAGCTTCTGCGGCAGGCTCATGTTGCCCACCTCCGGCATGCCGGGATAGCCCTTCGGGCCGACGTTTTTGAGGACCAGCACGCTGTCCTTGTCGACGTCCAGGTCCGGGTCGTCGATGCGCTCGTGATAGTCCTCGATGGTTTCGAACACGACGGCGGGTCCGCGGTGCTGCATCAGCTCGGGGGAGGCCGCGGAGGGCTTGATGATGGCGCCGTCCTCGCAGAGGTTGCCGCGGAGTACGGTGAGACCGGCTTCTTCGCTCAGCGGCTCGTCCGCGCTCTTGATCACCTCGCGGTCGTGGCACGGCGCCCCGTCGGTGTTCGCGCCGAGCGAGCGGCCGGTGACTGTCAGCGCATCCAGGTGCAGATCATCCCGCAGTTCCTCAAGCACGGCTGGCAGGCCGCCCGCGTAGTAGAAATCTTCCATGAGGTACTCGCCGGATGGCATCAGGTTGACGAGGAGCGGCATCCGGCTCCCCAGCTCGTCGAAGTCGTCGAGTGAGAGGTCCACGCCGACGCGCCCGGCAATGGCAAGGAGGTGCACGACGAAGTTCGTCGACCCGCCGATGGCCGCGTTGACGCGGATGGCGTTTTCGAAGGCGTGGCGGGTGAGGATCTGGGACGGCCGCAGGTCTTCCTCCACCATCTCCACGATGCGGCTTCCGGTTTCATGGGCGGTGCGTCGGCGGCGCGAGTCGGGGGCCGGGATGGCCGCCGCGCCGGTCAGGGTCATGCCGAGCGTTTCCACCATGCAGGCCATCGTGGAGGCGGTGCCCATCGTCATGCAGTGGCCGTCGCTGCGCGACATGCACGACTCGGCGGTGCGAAACTCAGCCAGGCTCATGCAGCCGGCGCGCAGCTCGTCGCTGAACTTCCAGACGTCGGTCCCGGAGCCGATATCCTCGCCTTGAAACTTGCCGTTCAGCATGGCCCCGCCGGGCAGGACGATCGTCGGCAGGTCCACGCTGCAGGCGCCCATGAGCGTCGAGGGCGTCGTCTTGTCGCAGCCCGTCATGAGCACCACGCCGTCGAGCGGATTGCCGCGGATGCTTTCCTCCACGTCCATACTCGCGAGGTTGCGGTAGAGCATCGTGGTGGGGCGCATGAGGATTTCGCCGAGCGACATCACGGGGAACTCCAGCGGAAAGCCGCCGGCCTCGTAGACGCCCCGCTTCACGTGCTCGGCGAGCGAGCGGAAGTGGGCGTTGCAGGGCGTCAGGTCCGACCACGTGTTGCAGATGCCGATGACGGGGCGCCCGTCGAACATGCGATCCGGGTGGCCCTGGTTCTTCATCCAGCTGCGGTGGACGAAGCCCATCTTGTCGAGCCGGCCAAACCAGTCGTGGCTCCGCAGGGTGGGGGAGCGATCCGTGTCGTTCGTACGTGTTGGGTCCTGGTCCATGAGAGGGCCTCGCCGGAAGTTATGAGTTCGGAGGGGAGGGGCTGACCGACGTCCATCCGCCATCGATGAGGAGCGTCTGGCCGGTGATGTGGTTGGCCGCGGGGGAGAGGAGAAAGAGCGCAGCCTGCGCGATGTCGGCTGGATACGCCGGCCGCTGGGTGGGTGTCACGGCGCTCCAGTCTTCCACGTAGTTGGGGTTTTCGTCGAGCGTGCGGGGCGTGACGGTGGCGCCCGGCGCGACGGCGTTGACGCCGATGCCGTGCGGGGCGAGCTCCACGCTCAGGCTGCGCGCGAGCATCTCCAGCGCCCGCTTCGTCATCCCGTACGCCGAGCCCTGGTCGACGGCGCGGTGGCCCGTCACGGACGAGAGAAACAGAATCTTGCCGCCGGATGCCTGGTCCCGCATGTGCCGCGCCGCCGCCTGGGCGAGGAAGAAGGAGCCGCCGAGGTTCACCGCGAGGAGACGGTTGAAGTCGCCCGGGTCGAAGGTAAAGAAGTCGCTCCAGAGCGACAGTCCGGCGTTGGCGACGGCGAGGTCGAGCCGGCCGAAGGTGGAGGCGGCCTCGTCGACCAAACCCTGCACGACGTCCACGTCGCCCACGTCGCCGCCCGTCCCGATGCATGTGCCGCCCTCGTGACGAATCGAGGCCGCAGCCTCCGCGGCGCGTGCTTCCCGGACGTCGTTGAGCAGCACGGAAGCACCTTGCAGAGCCAGGCGCCGCGCGATCTCGAAACCGATGCCTTCGCCGGCGCCCGTCACGACGGCGCTTCGGTCTTGAAATGGTAGCGTGTCTGCGTTCATTGATCCCCTCGTGGGATGGGTTCAGTGAGCGTTCTGTGAAGCGGGCAACGTCCGGCGTGTGGCAGCGGCATGGGGCCGCGCAACTCGCTTCCATCGCGTAGCCCACGCAAAGTATAGCATGAGGACGGCAACGATCGCAACGACTGGAACGCATGCGGCGATGGGGAGGTGTCGTAGCCGTGAGGTTCGGGGGGCGTGCGCGTGATGGCGCGCGCCGGGTGGTGAAGGGCGGGGATGATCGAATCTATAGGTAGGGAGCGTATCCTTCGACGTCAAGTCCCATCCCGAGCGGAAGCGAATCGGCGCGCCGTCGAAGAGGCAATCGGCGGTTGAAGTCCGCATGTCGATGCATGATATTAAGCAGCGATGAAGCAGCGGCTTGGTGCCGCTGGAACCCCAACAAGCTCCTGCGCCGATGGAGGATCGACCCACTGATCACGACGTGTCCGCTGCGGATGCCGCTTCCGAGGCCGAGGGCGTCGAGGCGCCGCCGCGGGGCGCGTGGGCCACGGTGCGGAAGCTCGGGCCCGGCATCATCGTGGCGGGGTCGATCGTGGGGTCGGGGGAGCTGATCGCGACCACCAAGGTGGGCGCCGAAGCCGGGTTTTGGCTGCTGTGGCTCATCGTCGTGGGGTGTGTCATCAAGGTGTTTGCCCAGGTCGAGCTCGGCCGCTACACCATCACGTGGGGGCAGACCGGCCTGCAGGCGCTCAACACGCTACCCGGGCCGCGGTGGAGGGTCAACTGGGTGCTGTGGTACTGGGCGCTGATGACGATCCTCATCATCACGCAGCAGGGGGGCATTGTGGGCGGCGTCGGGCAGGTGCTGGCCATCAACCAGCCGCTCACCGACCAAGGCGTGGTGTACACCCAGGCGCAGGACACGCTGGTGAACACGCGGGTAGAGCTGGCCCGGGTGCGACTGGAAGCGCCCGGCACCGCGCAGGTGGCCGCCCTGCAGCAGGACGTGGCGTCCATGGAGGCGCGCCTCGACGACATGCCGACCCCGCCCGACGGCGCTCTCTGGGCCGGGCTCCTGGCCGTGCTTACCTCCGCACTGTTGTATGTGGGGCGCTACGGGCTCATCGAGCGGGTGGCCACCATCTTCGTGGGCGCGTTTACCGCCGTGACGATTGCGACTCTCTTCCTGTTGCAGGCGACCGACTGGGCCGTGACCTCCCAGCACATCGCAGACGGGTTCAGCTTCCAGCTCCCACCGATCGGCGACCGGTTCAGCGACAATCCGCTGGCGACTGCGCTGGCCGCCTTCGGGTTGATTGGCCTCGGCTCGGGCGAGCTCATCATGTACCCCTACTGGTGCCTGGAGAAAGGCTACGCACAATACACCGGCCTCCGGGATGGCACCAAGTCGTGGCTCAAGCGCGCCAAGGGCTGGATCCGCGTGCTGCGTACCGACGCGTGGCTCTCGATGGGCGTCTACACCTTTGCCACGGTGGCGTTTTATCTGCTGGGTGCGGCCGTCCTCTGGCGGAGCGGGCTCAACCCCGCCGGCCAAGGGCTGATTCGCACGCTGGCCGAGATGTACGTGCCTGTCTTCGGCGCGTGGGCGTACGACGTCTTCCTGCTGGGCGCGTTTGCGGTGCTGTACTCGACATTCTTCGTCGTGGCGGCTGGGTACGCGCGCATCGTGGCGGATGGGTTGCAGCTCTTCGGGCTCATTGGGGAGGCCGATGCGGACCGGGCACGGTGGACCAACATTCTCAGCGTGGCCTGGCCGATCCTGGCGGCAGTCATCTATGCATTCCTGCAGGCGCCAGCCGCCATGGTGCTCGCTAGTGGGGTCGCCCAAGCCGCCATGCTGCCGATGCTCGGCTTCGCCGCCCTCTACTTTCGCTACAGGCGCACGGATCCGAATCTCGCGCCAAGCAGGATCTGGGATGTCATGCTGTGGCTCTCCTTTGCGGGTCTGCTCGTCGCCGGGCTGGGCTCGCTGTACAGCACGTTCGTCGGGTGAGGCGCTCTCCACATCACACCTGTAATCAATCTCACGAGGCATGAAGTATCGAACGCTAGGCACAACGGACTGGGACGTCGCGGCCGTGAGCATGGGCTGCTGGGCGATTGGTGGCAGCTGGGGCGCCGTGGACGATGACGAGTCGATGGCGGCTCTCCACGCGGCCGTCGAGCGCGGCATCAACTTCTTCGACACGGCCGACGTCTACGGCGACGGGCGAAGCGAACGGCTGCTCGCCCGGCTTGCCCGCGATCATGACGGCATCGTCATCGCGACGAAGGCCGGGCGGCGCCTCGATCCGCACACGACGGACGGCTACAACCGGGCGAACCTTACGGCCTTCGTCGAACGGAGCCTCCGGAATCTGGAGCGGGAGGCACTGGACCTCGTGCAACTGCACTGCCCGCCGACGGAGGTGTACTACCGGCCCGAGGTGTTCGGCATCTTGGACGACCTGGTAAAGGCCGGGAAAATCCGCCACTACGGCGTGAGTGTGGAGAAGGTAGAGGAGGGACTGAAGGCCATCGAGTACCCGAACGTGGAGACCGTTCAGATCATCTTCAACATGTTCCGGCCGCGCCCGGCTGCACTGTTCTACGACCAGGCGAAGAAGCGGGACGTCGGCGTGCTGGCCCGCGTACCGCTCGCCTCGGGGCTCCTGACGGGCAAGTTCGACGCGTCCACCCGATTTGCCTCCGACGACCACCGCCACTTCAACCGGGAGGGCGCGGCGTTCGACCGCGGGGAGACGTTTGCCGGCGTGGACTACGAGCGCGGCCTGCAGGCCGTCGCCGCGCTGGAGGAGGTCTGCCCCGAAGGCCTGACCCTGCCGCAGTTCGCGCTCCGGTGGATCCTCATGTTCGACGCCGTCACCTGCGCGATCCCCGGCGCCAAGCGGCCCGCACAGATCGAGGAAAACGCAGCCGCCGCCGACATGCGGCCGCTCTCCGACGCGACTATGCAGCGGGTACGGGAGATTTACGACGAATACGTCCGCGCGGACGTCCATCACCGGTGGTAAGAGGGGAATTCGCAGGGGGAACGCGGGGCGAATTGTCGGCTTCAAGTCCCAACCAGCCCTTCACCCACCGACCCCAAGCCCATGAGCGCACCCGACACGGCGCCCGCCGTCCGCGGTATCCATCACGTCACGGCCATTGCGGGCGACCCACAGACGAATTACGATTTCTACACCCGCGTGATGGGCCTGCGGATGGTGAAGAAGTCCGTCAACCAAGACGCGCCCGACACCTACCATCTCTTCTATGCCGACGGTGCGGGGACGCCCGGCACGGATCTGACGTTCTTCCCGTGGCCCGAGATGCACGCGGCGCGGCGGGGCGTCGGGCAGGTGGTGGAGGTGCCGTTTGCGATTCCGAGTGGTAGCCTCGGCTACTGGCAGGAGCGGCTCATTGATTTTAACGTGACGACGGGCAACGTGGAGACGCGCTTCGGCGAGACGACACTGCCCGTTACCGATCCACACGGGTTCAAGCTGGCGCTCGTGGAAACCGACGACGCGCGCGCCTTCACGCCGTGGGCGGAGAGCCCGGTGCCGGCCGAGCACCAGGTGCGCGGGATGCACACGGTGCGCATCTGGGAGCGCGCGCTGAGCCCGACGGAGCGCATTCTCACGCAGGTCATGGGCTTCGAGAAGATCAGCGAAGAGGACGGATGGCACCGCTACGGCGTCGAGGGCGGGACGTCCGGCACGCTCGTCGATATCCAGGTGCGGCCCGAGACGCGGCAGGGGCGGTGGGGCCCCGGCGCGGTGCATCACGTGGCCTGGCGCGTGCGCGACGACGCGGAGGAGATGGCGGTCCGGGAGGCGGTCGAGCAGGCGGGCCTGCAGCCCTCGCGTCAGATCGACCGCTTTTGGTTTCGGTCGGTGTACTTTAAGGAGCCGGGTGGGACGCTCTTCGAGTTGGCCACGGAGGGGCCGGGCTTCGACCGCGACGAGGATCCGGACCGGCTCGGCGAGAAGCTCATCCTGCCGCCGTGGCTCGAATCGCGCCGCGCTTCCATCGAGGCCGCGCTGCCCCCGCTGGAGCCAACGCCCGCCGCGGAAGAGTGACGCCGCGGAGGGGGGCTACTCGATGACGTCAAATCCCGTGTAGGGCTGCAGCGCCTCCGGGATGCGGATCGAGCCGTCGGCCTGCTGGTACTGCTCCAAGAGCGCTGCGACGATCCGAGGCAGGGCCAGTCCGCTCCCGTTCAGCGTGTGGACAAGCTCGGGATTGGCCTCGGCCTCTGGGCGGAAGCGGATCTGCATACGGCGCGCCTGGAACGCCTCAAAGTTGGAAATAGACGAGACCTCCAGCCAGCGCTCCTGGCCGGCGCTCCACACCTCCAGGTCGTACTTCTTCGCCTGCGTAAAGCCCATGTCGCCCGTGCACATGAGCACGCGGCGGTACGGCAGACCCAACCGCACCATCGGCCGCTCGGCGTCCTGGCGGAGCGTCTCTAGAGCGCGGTAGCTTTCGTCGGGATGCACCACGTGCACGAGCTCCACCTTGTCAAACTGGTGCAAGCGGTTAAGGCCGCGGACGTCCTTGCCGTACGAGCCGGCCTCGCGGCGCCAGCACGGCGTGTACGCGCACACCTTGCGCGGAAGCGCGTCGCCGTCCAGGATCTCGTCGCGCCAGTAGTTGGTGACGGGCACCTCGGCGGTCGGAATCGGATACAGGTCGTCGCGCGGGATCTCGTACATCAGATCCTCTTTATCCGGCAGTTGGCCCGTGCCCTCCGCGCTCTGCGGATTGATGAAGAAGGGCGGCTGCATCTCGTCGTAGCCGGCCTCGCCCGCGAGGTCGAGGAAGAAGTTGATGAGCGCCCGCTGCAGCCGGGCCCCTTTGCCGACGTAAAAAGGGAAGCCGGCGCCGGCCACCTTCGCGCCGCGCTCGAAGTCGATGAGCCCATGCTGCTCGGCAAGGGTCCAGTGGGGCGCGGGCTCGAAGTCGAAGGCCGGCTTCTCGCCGATCGTCTCCAGCACCTCGTTGTCGGCCTCCGTGGCGCCAACGGGCACGCTCGGATGCGGGATGTTGGGGATCTCCAACAGGAGTGCGGCCTGCTTCTCTTTCAAGGCGGCCACCGCGTCCTTGAGCGTCTTAATGCGCTTCTTCAGCGTGCCGGTTTCGTCGATGAGCGCCTGCGCCTCGTCGTCCTTGCCCGCGCGCTTCAGCGTGCCGATCTCGCTGGAAATCGTATTGGAGCGCTCCTGCGCGTCCTGCAGTTCGGTCGTCTTGGCGCGGCGCTGCTCATCGACATCGAGAAGGCGGTCGACCAGCTCGGTGTCGTCCAGTCCTTTGGCGCGCATGGCCTCGCGCACGCGGCCGGGGTGCTGGCGGATCGTGCCCAGGTCAAGCATCGTTGGGGGTTGATTTCGGGGAGGAAATGACGGAGTTGAGGGTACGACACAGCGACCGCCAACCCAAAATCCTCCACCCAAAATCCAAGAATCAGGGCGAGGTGACGGGCAGGTCGAGCTTGTTGCCCAGGTGCACGAGCGCCTCCCGCAGCGGGCGGGGCTTGTAGTCGAGTTCGGTCTCCGCCTTCAGGATGATGAAGCCCGTGCGCGGGGGGCGGGGGGCGGCGCTTTCGAAATAGTCGCTCGTGACCGGGTGGATCAGCGAGTCGTCAAAGCCGAAGACGTCGGCGATCGTCTGCGCGAAGTCGTGTACAGTGAGCAGTTCGCGGCCCGACAGGTGGTATACGCCCGTCTTCTCGAAGTGCACGAGCCGCTCGATGCCCGTCGCCAGGTCGTCCACGTACGTGGGCGTACGCCACTGGTCGGTAACGATGTGCACAGGCTCCCCGTTGGCGAGCTGCTCGATGAGCCAAAGCGCGATGTTGGTGCGGCTGATGTGATGCCCGGTGCCATACACGAGCACGGTCCGCACGATGGCCCACTTCGACATGCCGGCCTCGCGGGCGACGTTCTCGGCGGCGAGCTTGGAGCGCCCGTAGTAGTTGACCGGGTTCGGCCGTGTATCTTCCCGGTACGGTCCATCCTCGCCGTCAAACACGAAGTCGGTCGACACCTGGATGAGGCGCGCGCCGAGGGCTTTGCACGCCTCGGCCAGGGTTTTTACGGCGCGGGCGTTCACCGCCCAGCACGCCTCCTTGTTGGCTTCGCACCGGTCCACCTGGGTCATCGCCGCGCAGTTGATCACCACATTCGGCGCAAAGTCTTGGAAGATCGAGCGGACCGCCTCGGGGTCCGTGATGTCGAGCGGCGCATAGCCGCACGAGCCGCCTTCGTAGCGCGGTGCGTCGTCGCGGCCGGTGGCCAGCACGTCGTACTCGGGGAAGCGGCTCATCCGTGCGACGAGCGCCTGGCCGAGCAGGCCGTTGGCCCCTGTTATGAGAATCCGATTGTACAGCATGCTACCGGAAGAAGACGGATAAAAAAGGATGCACAGCGAAGACGGTAGGTACGAAACGGAATAGGGCAGGTTGGGGATGTCCCACACGCCAGCCAGGCCGTTGCGGCGGGTGCGTCCGGCCGAGAGTGCTAGAAAGCCCGCAAAGGAAGTTAAGCCCCAGCGCACCACTAATGCCAAGCGGTACCGTGCTTTTCACGAGCACGTAGTATGAACGGCAAAACGGGTATGCGCGGCGAACCGGCTGGCGTCTGCCGTACAGGGGGCGAGGAGACCGGCCCGCGAGATCGGTTTGGCCTGACCTGATCGCAGCGGCGCCGTGGGAGCGACGGGCAAACGATGGACCGGTCGCAAAGCCTGTGTGCCGGCCAGGGCGGGACGTCCCAAGTCAGTCGCCATCCGTTTTCGCCAGCGCATCCAGCATGTCCTCACGAATCGAGGCGGCATCTTCCAGGTCCAGGCGGCCGGCGAGCACGAGGCGCACCTCCCGGCGTTTGGCGGCTTGCTCGTGCCGGCGCCGCTCCTCGTCCGTCTCGGGCGTGATAGGCGGCACGGCCGTGGGCGTTCCGTCCTCGTCGAGGGCGACAAACGTGTAGTAGGCGCGGTTGCACTTGCGGCGCGTCTGGGCGCGCGGGTTCTCGGCCCACACGTTCAGCTCGACCTCCATCGAGGTGGTAAACGCGCGGGTGACCTGGCTCTCGATGATGACGACCTCCGCTTCGCGGATCGGGCCCTGAAACTCTACGCTATCCACCGAGGCCGTCACGCAGACCTGGTTGGCGTGGCGCTGCGCGGAGATGGCTGCGCACTTGTCCATCAGGTACAAAAGGCGCCCGCCCATCATGTTGCCCAGACTGTTCGTGTCGTTCGGCAACACGATCTCGTTCATCACGCAGGTAGACTGCTGGACCGTTTTGGGAGCGGGCATGCGTTGCGGGGTGTGCGGTTTTACGGTCAACGTTTTCACGTCCACACGTCGTCACGTTCTTGCGAGCTCACGTCTTCTGCTTTTGCTTCCGGGCGGCGGGGAAGAGGATGTTGTTGAGAATGAGGCGGTAGCCCGGGGAGCTCTTATGGAGCGACAGGTCGGTGGGCGGATCGCCGACGTAGTGCTGGTAGTCTTCGGGGTCGTGGCCGGCGTACAGCGTGAACGTGCCCTGCCCGAACGTCCCGTGGATGTAGCGCGCCTGGTCCCGGTTGGGCGCCTCGGCGAGGATGACGACGCCCTCTTTGATGAACTCCTTCCGGAAGCTCGTCGTCTGGCCCACAAAGCCCTTCACCGTCGCCACGTGGTTCTGGGTAAGCATTGTCGGGACCGGATCCCACTTGGCGCTGAACTCAAACAGGGTGAAGTAGTCGAGGGACGGGTCGGCCATCTGGGCGGGCGGCGGCCCGGTGTCGATGTTCGAGTGCTCGTACTCGTGCGGGTTGAAGACGGGGCGGAAGCCGGTGAAGGCCAGCGTGTGGCTGTAATCGAGCTGTTCCATCGCGTTTGGGTCGATGGGGTCGCCATCGTACTCCTGCGGCACGATGTCCGTGTTGTGCGCGGCGAGCGCAATGTCGAACGTGTCGGTGCCCGAGCACATGGAGAACAAGAAGCCGCCGCCCTGTACGTAGCTTCGGAAGCGCTCGGCGATGGCCAGCTTCAGTTCGCTGACCTTCCGGAAGCCGTGCTCGCGGGCCAACGCTTCGGCCTGGTTTTGCTGCTCGATGTACCACGAGGTGTTCCGGTAGCGGAGGAACTTCCCGAACTGCCCGGTGAAGTCCTCGTGGTGGAGGTGAACCCAATCGTACTTGCTGAGCGCGCCGTCCAGCACGGCCCGGTCGTAGATGAGGTCGTGCGGCACCTCGGCGTATTCGAGCGCCAGCCGCACGGCGTCGTCCCACGGCTGGGCATGTCCGGGTGCGTAAACGGCGATGCTGGGCGCCTTCTCCAGCCGAACGACGCTCATGTTGCTGCCTTCACTCTCGACGCGGGCGACGAGCTGCGACGCCTCGCCCCCACCGAGCGTCTGGTACGAGACGCCGCGCACGCGCAACTCCTGCTCTAGCGCCTGGGAGGCGGGGAGCAGGAAGGATCCGCCCTCGTAGTTGAGGAGCCAGTCCACATTCGTGCCGCGCTCCAGGGCCCAGTATGCCGCGCCGTACGCTTTCAGGTGGTTCGACTGCTGGGCGTTCATCGGGATCAGCACGTCCTGGGCGGCGGCAGGAGCCGTGAGGCTCGCCAGGGCCAGAAGCAGCGCGCAGCACAAGCGGGAAAATACAGTCTTCACCATAGCTGAGGAAAGCAGGTATGCCGAAACGGAAAGCGAGGGGTCAGCGGCTCATGAGCGTCAGCTGCTGACGGTCTGCTGCAGGGCCCGGATGCGCTCGCGGGCATCGGCGCCAAGCAGCGAGCTTGGATAGTCCTCCAAGATCTTCGTGTAGGTCGCCAGCGCCGAGGCGGGCTTGCCGAGGCGTTCTTGCAGCCGAGCGACCTCGAACAGGCTGCGATCGGCCAGCGGGCTGCGCGGGAACATGGCAGGAATCTCGGCGAAGGCCGTCACGGCATCCGCGGCGCGGCCCTGCTCGCGCAGCACAGATGCGCGCAAGAAGCGCGCCTCGTCGGCCAGGCCGTGCCGGCCGTACGTCGTGAGCAGCGTGTCGATGGTGGTGAGCGCCTGGTCGAAGCGGCGCTGGCGTTGCTCCAGGCGCGCCTCGGCGTAGTGGCGGAGCGGCGTGTTGAGCGAGTCGGGGCCCTTGTTCTGCAGGATCAGCACCTTGAGCTCGATGGCATCGTTGGCCACGTCGGTCGAGGTATTGGTGTTCGTGCTACGGATTTGGGCCATGGCCGTCTCGAACTCGCCTTGATAAAAGCGGAGGAGAGCCAACTCGTAGCGGGCGCGCTCGGCCAGGTCGCCCGTCCGGAGCCGTTCGACGAGGCGGGAGAAGGCGAGCCGGGCTGCGCTCAGGTCGTTGCGCATGAGCGCCAGGCGGCCGAGGTCGTAGCGGGCCTCATCGGCGGCTTCGGACTCGGGGTAGCGGTCTACCACTTCGCGCAGGGTAGAGGCCGCCTCGTTGAGGCGCAAGAACACGTCTTGCTGCAGGCGACCGAGCTTTTGCAGGACGGCGGGATAGGCGTCGCGGGTCGGGTACTGCTGCAGGTACGTCTGATACGCCGCGACGGCCGCTTCGTAGTGCGGCGCGTCGACGCGGTGGCCGCGGTCATCGAAGACGCGCTCGCCGGTCGTCTCGGCCCAGCGGCGGTGCATGTCGCCCAGGCTGCGGCGCGCCTCGGGGGCCACCGGCGCATTGGGGTAGCGAGACAGGAGCTCGTCGTACGCCTCCAGCGCGACGTCGTACGCCTCGGCGTCGGCCGCGCGGCGGGCGAATTCGAGCAGACGGCGGCCCTCTTCTTGTTGGAGGCGGTCGATCGCGCGGTACACATCGAACGCCGCGTCGTACTGCGCGGCCTCCATGTGGAGCCAGGCGAGCAGTTCGCGGTACGCCAGGTTCATCGGCGCCTCGCGGACGGCGTCCTCCACGCCCTCGATGCTGGCCGTGAGGGCATCATCCTGTTCGATGAAGGTGGTCAGCCGGCTCCGCACGAAGCTGAGGCGCTGCTCGGTCTCGGCCAGCAGCGACAGGTATTCGTCGATCGCCTTGCCGTGCTGGCCCGTGAGGCTGTACAGGTACGCGATCTGAATGCGGAACGCGTCCGGTGTGCCGAGCTGATCGCGGCCCTGCTCCAACACGTCGATGGCGCGCTCGAAGCGGCGCGCATCCACGAGCGCCTGGTACACGACCCGGTAGGTCGATTGCTGATCGGGTGCCGCGTCGACCGCCGCGTCCCAG
>JAAAPH010000538.1 GCA_009908415.1 Bacteroidota bacterium | reverse complement strand
TCTCGATTACGATCTCGCTCGTTTGGGCGGTGAGCACGATTTCGAACGAGGTCGGCTCACCGCTGTCGGGCGCCGTCTGCAGGAAGAACTGCGCGCCCCCATCCAGTTGCACCGCGACCGACCCCCGCACGTCCGCCACGAAGCTGCCGTTGCGGCGGTCCGGCCCAGAGTCGCAGCCCGCGATGGCCACGGCCCCCAGGACGAGCGCCCCGCCGAGCAGATGGAGAAGCGTGCGCATGGGAAGGCGAACCGTCATGAAACGAAGAACACGGAGCATAAAGGCTACGGAGCGGGGATGGTTTCGTGCAGAACGGGTCTAGTACGAGCCAAATACCATTCCGTTGTGGTCCAGCGTGAGGCCACGTAACTTTTGAGGGGCGATCGACGTTATAAAAGATGGCTTCAAATTCGGCCTAATGCTACGGCTTGGATTGGGCGTGCGGCGGGTTGTGCTCGCGGGTTGTCCTCGCTCAACAGTACAAAACACGGTGTGAACCATGGATCCAGAAATCATTACATGGATCTTTTTCCTGGGCGGGCTGCTGCTCATGCTGGTTGAGACGGTGATCCCCGGCGGGATCGCCTTCTTCCTGGGCGCCGGCGGCCTCGCGATCGCCGGGCTCCGCGCCGTGGGCCTGCTCATCGACCCTATCACCGCCATCCTCACGTGGGTCTTCTTGTCGACGGGGCTGACCATCGCGCTGCGCCCCATCGCCATGCGGTACTTCGGCGGCGACATCTCGATGAAGATGACCGACGAAGACGCCGAGGCCATGGGCCAAACCGTGAAGGTCATCGAGGCGGTGGGCGAGGATCAGCCGGGCCGCATCCGCTTTCGTGGGGCCGAGTGGGACGCCCGCACCATCGACGGCCGCCTGCCGAAAGGCGCCGACGCGCAGATCCTCTACCGCGACAACCTGACGTGGATCATCGAACCCACGGACTATGCGCAACTGGAGGAGGACGACCTCGACGACAGCGCGCGCTCCGCGGACGCGTCTGACGCATCCTCCGGCGGGCTGGGGTACGACCCCTCGGCCCCGCAGGTCAGTCCGCGGTCGAAGGAACAGGAGTAAGACCTTGAAACGACGAACCGAGGGGACGGCGAGCCGACGATCACGCGCCGGCCGTTCGCTTTCCCCCGACGCTTCGTCTCGTCGGCTCAACCCGGCCTCCTCAATCACCCAATTCTCCCATTCACTCCCCCCGACCGGCCATGTCAACGATCTTTCTCGTTCTGCTGCTGCTCATCATCTTCGTCATCTACAACACGTTCATCATCGTGGAGATGCGCGAGGAGGTGATCCTGGAGCGTCTCGGCAAGTACCACGAGACGCTGAAGCCGGGCTTCCACTTCGTCGTGCCCTTCATCGACCGGGTCGCCTACCGCCAGGAGATGCGCGAGCAGGTGATCGACGTGCCGCATCAGAAGTGCATCACGAAGGACAACATCGAGGTGGACGTCGACGGCCTCGTGTACCTCAAGGTGATGGACGCCTACAAGGCGAGCTACGGCATCAACGACTACGCGATGGCGTCGATCAACCTGGCGCAGACGACGATGCGTAGCGAGGTTGGTAAGATCACGCTGGACGACACGTTCAGCGAGCGGGATGCCATGAACGAGGCCATCGTGCGCGAGCTCGACAAGGCATCCAACCCGTGGGGCATCAAGGTGATGCGCTATGAGATCAAAGACATCCAACCGTCGCAGGACATCGTGCTGACGATGGAGAAGCAGATGGAGGCCGAGCGCGAGAAGCGCGCCGAAATCGTAGAGTCGAGCGGCGAGCGCGACGCGCGCATCAACGTCTCCGAAGGCGAGCGGCAGGGCGCCATTCTGATGTCGGAGGGCGAGCGGCAGAAGCGCATCAACGAGGCGAAGGGGCAGGCCGAAGAGATGGAACTGCTGGCCACCGCCACGGCCAACGGCATCGAGCGCGTGGCCGAAGCGATCGCCAAGCCGGGCGGCTCGCTGGCGGTCAAGATGCGCCTCACCGAGCAGTTCATTGACGAACTGGGCACCGTGATCGACGGCGCGAACGTTTCCGTGCTCCCCGTCGAGGCCGCCAACCTGAAGACGTTCTTCGAGGGCGCGGCCGAGGTGAGCGGTGGGTTCAACAGTAAGCCCTGATGCTTGACCTCCCCGTCGTGCCCTTGCATGTCAGATGCTCGTGTCACATGGTTCCTGTTGGTCCCCGTCATGTGAGGTCATGTCTCGTCAGGTATGGTCACAATTCGATTGGTCGACATATGACATGAGCAAAGCGCACGATTGACGCGAACGCAGTGAGCACCTGACGCGCCGTTAGGCGCATCTGACCGTTATCTCCAACCTTTTTTCCCCGCACTCCCATGGAGCCCCAACCGATGGATCTCATCAACCTGATCAGCCAGGGCGTACTTGCGCTTATCGCGGTGTACGTGCTGTTCCAGTTCCTGCGGTCGATCCGCATCGTGCCGCAGCAGAGCGCCTACATCGTCGAGCGGCTCGGCAATTACCACAAGACGCTGGAGGCCGGCTTTCATGCGCTCGTCCCCTTTATCGACCGGGTGAAGTACACGCAGGACCTGCGCGAGCAGGCCATCACCGTCGAACCGCAGGACTGCTTCACGGAAGACAATGTGCGCGTCCGCGTGGACGGCGTCATCTACCTGAGCGTGACCGACCCAGTGAATGCGAGCTACGGCGTAACGGACTACCGCCGCGCGTCCATCCAACTGGCGCAGACGACTACGCGCTCGGTCATCGGCCGGATGGAGCTGGACACGACCTTTCAGGAGCGGGCCGTCATCAGCCAGAAGGTCGTCGACGTGCTCAACGAAGTCGAGCAGCCGTGGGGGATGAAGGTGCACCGCTACGAGATCAAGAACATCGACGTGCCGCGCACGGTGCAGCAAGCCATGGAGCGGCAGATGACGGCTGAACGGGAGCGCCGCGCCGTGGTGGCCCGCTCGGAGGGCCAAGAGCGGTCGACGATCAACGACGCCGAGGGACAGAAGCAGGAGCTCATCAACCAGTCGGAAGGTGAGATGCAGAAACGCATCAACGAGGCCGAGGGCCGCGCGCAGGAGATCGAGCAGATCGCCAACGCAACGGCCGAGGCCATCGAGCAGGTCGCTCGTGCGGTGTCCAGCCCCGGCGGCGAGGAAGCCGTGAAGCTGCGCCTCGCCGAGCAGTACCTGGGCACCATCGCCCGCCTCGGCAAGAAGGAGAACAAGGTGCTGCTGCCGGCCGACCTCACCCGGTTCGACGCCGTCATCGACGGCCTGGCGCTCGACGAGTTCAAGATCGAAGCCACCGGCGCGGCCCCCGCCTCCGGCGACGGCGCCCCGCACACGGAGGATGATGCGTGAGGCGCGAAACGTAATTCGTGAGACGCTGCGACGGGCATTCCTGACGAGATGGCTTTCCGCTTTGCCGAACGCACCCAGAATTGGGTGTAGGAGCGCCAAACTGGATTCCGGCTGAAGTAGCTATGGCGGTGGTGTGCTGAGGGGAAGCCGACGCCGTGTGTTCTGCACACACCTACGCTACCCCATCATCACGGCGACCAAGCATCGGGGGCCGATCAACTCTGGGTGTCGAAGGGCGATTACCGGAGGAATAATCCGTTGCCATGTGCCCCCCGGTGGTGGTTGCACGAAGCTTCACCACCGGGGGCTGGGAGAGCCCCGTGCACGATCCGTCCCTCTGGCGGACGGCCCAGGGCGGTTGCGCTGTCACGCGTCGCTGGCCGAGCGATTCAGGATACGCTGCATATCGTCTTTCACTTGAGTCGGCAACGTGAACGCGCGGTCGCCGATCTGGAGCCGCACCTCCGACGCCTGAGCGATATTGTAGAAGGCCTCGCCCGAAAGAAAGATCGTCGTCATGCCCCCCGGTGTCTCGCCGTCGGTCGACACGCGCTGGGGCTCGATCGGGGTGCCGTCGGCCGTCACCGTGACCGCGCTCTGGGCGTCGGTACTGCGGAAGGTGAGCGCCCACTCCCGGCGCTCGTCGCCGATCCGCCCGATGGCCCGAATCATGATCTTGTGCTCGGCGCGGCGCAGCGTTTCGCTCATGTAAATGGTCTCGCCTGTATTGGCGTTTTTAGTCACGATGATCTGGCCGGACGCCGGATGGGCAGCAACAAGGCCGAGCAGGCCGACGAGAAGCAGGGACACGTAGCGGATCATGGCAGCGGATCGGGTTATCGGCAAGCACAGCGATTGGACATGATGCACACGCAGGACGCGGCGTATGGTTCAGCGTCTGACGATGTTCACCCCCTGCACGGCCACGCCTCAAAAACCGCAAAGAACCCACAGGGGGCCGCAGGGGTTATACACCTGTTGTGGGCAGCTTGCAAAATCCCTTCTGCAGGCGCCCCCGACACACTGTATGCTCTATGTGGACGAAACCGATGGCAATCTATGGCTGGACACAATAAATGGTCGAAGATTAAGCGGCAGAAAGCCAAGGAAGACAAGAAGAAGTCGAAGAAGTGGGCGCGGCTCGCTCGCGAGATTACCGTGGCGGCCCGCGAGGGCGGCGGCGACCCCGAGATGAACGCCGACTTGTCCAACGCCATCGAGCGCGCCGAGGCGGAAAACATGGCGAAGGACACCATCGAGCGCGCCATCAAACGGGGTACGGGCGAACTCGAAGGGCAGAACTACGAGCCAGCCACGTACGAAGGCTACGCGCCGCACGGCATCGCCGTCTTTGTCGACGCCATGACCGACAATAACAACCGCACGGTGGCCGATCTACGCTACCTCTTCAATAAGTACGATGGCAACCTCGGCAAGGACGGCTCCGTTGGCTACCTCTTCGAACAGAAGGGCCGGTTCGTCGTCCCAGCCGACGGCCTCGGCGAGCTGGAGCTGTTCGAGATCGTGGTGGATGCCGGCGCGGAAGACCTCGAACAGGACGGTGATACGTTCGTCGTGACGACGTCGGTCGACGCCTTCGCCGATGTGGAGACCGCGCTGGAGAACGCCGGGATCGAATCGGAGGACGCTGACTTTATCCGCATTCCGACGACGACGCAGGCGCTCGACGAGAGCGCGGAGAGCACGGTGCGCAAGCTCATTGAAGAGCTCGAAGACCTTGACGACGTGGACGCCGTATACACCACGCTCGACCAGAACGGAGAAGCGCTCGCTGTGCAATCCGACGACTAACTTCCGGCATGCCAGTAAAGCCCAGAGCTGTCATCCTGAGCTTGACGCAGGATCTCCCCGCAAACGGCGACGCTGGCTCCACGAAGATCCCGCATCGAGTCCGGGACAACAGCTTTCCTCGACAACAGCTTTCCTCAACGCCCCGCCACGTTTTCCCCGTTCTTCCCGCGCTATGATCATCCTCGGCATCGACCCCGGCTCTCGCTTCACCGGCTATGGCCTCATTGACACCGCGGGGCGGGACGAGTCGCTCGTCGCGTACGGTGTAATCCGCCTGGACGACACCGACAGCCATCCGCAGCGGCTCAAGCAGATCTACGCGGAAGTGGCGGCGCTCATCGAGCAGCACGCGCCGGAGGCCCTCGCCATCGAGATGCCGGTGTACGGGCGCAACCCCCAGTCCATGCTGAAGCTAGGACGCGCGCAGGCGGCTGCCATGCTGGCCGGGCTGAACCAGGACGTGCCCGTCGCCCAGTACACGCCGAAAGAGGTAAAGAAGTCGGTGACCGGCAACGGCAACGCGTCGAAGAAGCAGATCCGCTACATGATCAAGTCGATCCTCTCCCTCGGCCGCGATGAGACGGTGGCCCTCGACGCCTCCGACGCGCTGGCCGTCGCGCTCTGCCACAGCAACCGCGCCGCCCACGGCCGCACCCAAGAGTACACCGGCTGGGATAGCTTCGTGAAAGCCAACCCCGACCGGGTGAATGACTGAGTTCCGTGTTCGGGGGGTTGGCGTCCAGAACGGATCAACCGTTGAACCGGGAACACTGAACCCGGAACGCTCAATTCCGATAGCCGCGCTCCTCGTCGCGCACGTGCACCACTTCCATGACCTCGTCCTTCTCCAGCGCGCCCTTACTCATGCGATGGATGAGGTTCGCGATCTGCTCGTCCTTGTGCGGTGCCTGATTCCACTCGGGGTGGGCCTGCTCCACGAGGCTTACCAGAATGCGAAGGTACGGGTAGCGCGTCTTCTTCGAGTCCATCTCGGCCAAGGCCTGCGCAAACAGTTCGGCGTTGCGACCGGTTTGCCGGTCGACCATGGGGTCATCGTATCGCATTGCAGCCTCAGAAGTCAGTCGGTAGAATCATAGGAGGGAGCGGCCCGCCGGGCCACGAGCCGCGCCTCGGCGCAATGTGCCGTGCGCGCATAGGGTGTCTACCGACGAACGCGATGCGGGATTCGGGCCGCCTCCATCTCAAGGGCTCGACCGCACCATCCCTTTCCGGATAGCCAAAGGGCCGCCGTTTTGGTTTAATGTTTGTGCGCAGTTCTTACGTGGGCGGTGAACCAAGCCGCTTCGCGTTTCGTTTGTATCTGCGACGCAAATAGATGGACCGTACTATGGAACGACGTTCAGGACGCAAATCAAGTCCGTACCGCCTGGAGCTGCTGGAAACCGTCCCGGCGTTCTGCCGCAAAGCGCGCCGGGATAAGGAGTTCGAAGAGGGCCAACTGGTCTACTACGGCCCGCACCCCGCGTACTACGGCATCGGCGAAATCAAGCGCGTGGCAGGCCCCAACGTGGCCGTTGACTTCCGTGGCACCGGCAAGTTTGGCGTCCACGAGGAAATCATGGACCAGCGGTACCTCATCCGCATCCCGCAGCGCAAGCTCTCGAAGCTGTAGCCGCTCGCCGCTCCTTCTCCTCTCTGCGATTCCTCCCCCCTCTGCCATGGCCCGCCTGGAGGTGGACAGCGTCACTAAGCGCTACGGCAACACCGTCGCCGTCGACACCATCTCGTTCGACGCCTCCCCGGGCCGTATCCTCGGCTTGCTGGGCCCAAACGGCGCCGGCAAGACGTCCACCATCCGGATGATCACGTACATCACCGGCCCCGATGAGGGCACAATCCGCTATGATGGCCGACCGGTGGGGCCGTGGAGCCAGCAGCGGATGGGCTACCTGCCGGAAGAGCGCGGCCTTTACAAAAAGCTCAAGGTGCGCGAACAGCTGCTCTACCTCGGCGAACTCAAGGGCCTCGCTCGCCGCATCGCTGCCGAGCGGGCCGACCACTGGCTCGACCGCTTCGATGCCGCGGACTGGGCCGGCATGGACACCGAGGAGCTCTCGAAAGGCATGCAGCAGAAGATTCAGTTCATTGCGACGCTGCTGCACGACCCGTCGCTGCTCATCTTCGACGAGCCGTTCAGCGGGCTCGACCCGATCAACTCCGAGCTGCTGCGCGACATCATCCTGGAGCTGCGCGACGAAGGCCGCACCATCCTCTTCGCCTCGCATCGCATGGAGCAGGTCGAGCAGCTGTGTGACGACATCTGCCTCATGGCCGACGGCGACATCGTACTGCAGGGCGCCCTGCGCGAGATCAAGGGCCGGTTCGGCCGCAACAGCATCATCCTCGAGTTCGAAGGCAACGACGGGTTCCTGGACGACCTCGCGGCCGAGGGCGCGGTGCGCATCGAAACGAAGAGCCGCCACCGCGCCCGCCTCCACCTGAACGACGGCGCCTCAGCCCGGCGCGTGCTGCAGACGGCGCTCGACCGCACCGACGCCGTGTACCGCTTCGAACGCGTCGAACCGTCGATGAATGAGATCTTTATCGAGGTCGTCGGCGAGGAACGTGCCCGCAAGCTCCGCGCGAACGATCCCGTTGCCGCGCCGGGCTGATCTCCTTCCGCGCTGCCTCCTGCATTCCGCCACACAGAACGTACAACCCGCAACCCGCATGTGGCACAAGATCTGGATCATCCTGCGGAGTGAGTACTGGCGCCGCGTCCGGACGAAGGCGTTCATCCTGACGACGCTGCTGCTGCCGTTCGGGCTCATCCTGCTGATGGCGGCCCCCGGCGCGCTCGGTTACTTCGCGTCGCAGTCCAGCCAGACGCGCATCGCCGTGGTGGACGAGACGGGCGCCCTGTTCGACCGGCTCCAGCAGACGAGCGGTGAACCGTTCGCCTTCACCTGGACAGATGCCCCGCGCGACTCGGTCGAGGCGGCTGTGCGGGCCGAGCGGTTCGATGGCTACCTGCTCCTGCCAGACAGCCTGCTCGACGGCGCGGGGCAGGCCACGTACGTATCGCGCCAGGGCGGTGGCCTCACCACGCGGGCCCAGCTCGACAACCTGATCGACGATGCGGTGCAGAGCGAGCGGCTCGCGCGGCAAAATACGCCCCCGGACGTGCTGGCCATCCTTGAATCCAACCCCGGGCTCGCCACGCGCCAATTGACCGAGGAGGGCGCAACGGCAGACAGCTCGCTCGCCTACATCGCCGTGGGCTGGGTGATGGCGTTCCTGATCTACATCGCCGTGCTGATCTACGGGCAGTATGTGATGCAGGGCGTCATCGAGGAAAAGAGCAGCCGCGTCGTGGAGATCGTGGTCTCGTCCGTGCGGCCCTTTGAGCTGATGATGGGCAAGGTGCTCGGCATCGGCGCCATGGGGCTGACGCAGTTCGCCGTGTGGGGCGTGCTTGTGCTGGGTGGCACCTCCATGCTGGGCAGCGCGGCCGCTCTGCTGCTCGACCCCTCCATGCTCAACCTGCCGGCGGATGCCTCGGAGGAAGCCATGCGTCAGGCGGCTGACTTCGCGCTCCCGAGCCTCGCGCCGAGCCTCTTCATCTGGTTCGTGCTCTTCTTCTTGGGCGGCTACCTGTTATACGCCAGCCTGTTTGCGGCTGTCGGCTCAGCCGTCGAACAGCAGCAGGACGCGCAGAGCCTCGTGTTTCCGCTCACGCTGCCCCTCATCATCCCCATCGTCTTGCTCTTTTTCCTGCTGGAAACGCCCAACGCCACGCTCTCAGTCGTCACGTCGATGATTCCCTTCTTTGCGCCCGTGCTCATGGTGGCGCGTGTGGCCGTGACGGACGTCCCGTTCTGGCAGGTGGGTGGGGCCTTTCTGCTGCTCGTGAGCACGTTCGTGGGCACCATCTGGGCCAGCGGACGCATCTATCGCGTCGGCATCTTGATGTACGGCAAGAAGCCGGGCGTGCGCGAGCTGCTGCGCTGGATGACGTACTGACCGCGTCCGCCCGGCCGTCGAACAGCTCAGCGCCCGCCGCCCCCACCGATGAGCAGGCGCACGAAGGGGCCGCCGAACCCCGCATCCGGCCCGTCGTCGAGCGTGGCGTCGTCGAGCTGCCAGTCGCCGCTCAGCGGCGCCAGCAGGTAACCGGCCTGCAGCCCGATCCGAAAGCCACCCTCGTCCTCCGGCGCGCTGAAGGCGTCGTAGGTGAGGTTCACCGCCAGGCTCACCAGCAGGCTGCCCCGCGTGAGCTCGGCGCGGCGGTTCGGGTCATCCAACACGTCGTCGAAGTCCGTGACCGCGCCCGTGCTGCCGATGTCCAAGGTCAGCCCCCCGGCGCCGACCCCGACCTGCGGGTACACGCGCCAGTTCGACTGCGCGACCGCCAGATAGCCCAGCGTGGCGAGCCCGTAGCCGCCGCCTGCCGTGACCTCGCGGCCCCCTACGCTCTGCGCCGGGCGGATGAGGCCGTGCCCCTCGCCCCCCAGCACGAAGCGCCCGCCGACGAGGCCGTAGCCGCCCCCACCAAGCGACAGAAACGCGGAGCCGAATGTCGGATAGCCAAACGATTCGAGCCGGTCGTTCAAGGCGTCAATCCCAATGACGTTCGTGCCGATGGCAAAAAAGCCCGCACCGCCCTCGTCCACTGCGGGGGACGGATCGGGATCGGGCGCCTCCTGCGCCGTGGCAAGCTGCCCCGGGGCCCGTGCTCCTACTACCAGAACGAGAAAGATGCAGCAAAGCGTCGATAATGTACGCATGGTGATCGGTGTGTGATTTGAGATTCCCAGTTGCTATCGAGGCCATTGCGGCTGTAGGGATAGGCCGCCCCACACCGCAGCGTATTCACAGACGGCCTCAGAGTTTGACCCCGTTCGATGAATGGTGTCATGAAGCGACCAACGGCGTGTCGCCGCGTTCCGTCGAGTCGGCATCCGTCGAATCGGCATGGGCTCTCCACGCCCCCGTAGCGTTTGCACCTGCGGCCCGGGTCCCGACGTCCTCCCCGCCGCACCGCGTGAAAAACCAGTGAGACGCTGCGTTTCCGCCGGCTTCCTACAGCCCACGTACGGTCTCCGATGCGGTGCCGCTGATCTTTTCGCGAGCTTGCGCATTGTACCCTCTTGCATTAAAAAGACGCTGCAGTGCAGCACGTACTTTCTGCGTCCTTCCAGCGCTTCACTTTCCGACACGCCACAGCCCATCATGCACACTGAGATTAATCAAGTCTCCCCGGTTGAGTATGAACTGGAGGTCCGCGCCACGGCCGAGGACATCGCGCCGGAGTTGAATGAAGCGCTCCGGCGCCAGCGGTCCCAAACCGACATGAAGGGGTTTCGCAAGGGCAAGGTGCCCCTCGCTCTCGTCAAGAAGATGCACGGTGAAGCGCTGGGATATGGTGTTGCCGAGCAGATGGTGCAGGACGCCTTCGAGGAGGAGGTCGAAGCCGGCAGCGACCTGGAGGTGCTGGGGCAGCCGCAGCTTACCACGCTGGACTACGAGCTGGACGGCGACCTGCGCGCCGTCATCCGCTTCGGCGTGCGCCCGGAGATCGAGCTGAAGGACCTGTCCGACGAGCAGATCTCCCGCCTCGTCCACGAGATTACGGACGAGGACGTTGAGGAAGAGATCGACAAGATGCGCACGAAACAGGCCGATCTCATTCCCGCCGGAGAGGATGAAGAAGCCGGCGAGGAAGACTATGTGATGGTCGACCTCCAGCGTATCGACCCGTCGACGAACACGCCGGTCATCGGCGATAAGGAGGAGGATCTGAGCTTCTTCCTCGACGACGAGCGTCTGAAGGAGGAGCTGCGCGACGCGATCCTCGGCAAAACGGCCGGCGAGACCTTCCGGGTGAACCTGCCGCACGAGCCGGGCCCGCAGAGCGACGAGGAGCCCGAGACGCGCGTCTACGAAGTCGTCATCAAGGACGTCAAGCGCCGCGAGCTGCCGGAGGTCGACGGCGAGTTCGTTCGCACCGTGACCGAGGGGGAGTTCGACGACCCGGACGCGTTCCGTCAGGAAATCCGTGACCAACTCGAAGACGCGTGGGAGGAGCAGTCGCGCGAGATGCTGCAGGGCAACATCATCGATCGTATGCTGGACCTGCACTCGGTGCCCGTGCCGCAGTCGGTGGTCGAGACGTACCTCGACTCGTTCGTCGAGCAGGTGAAGCAGCGCAACGACGGCGAGCTGCCGGACGACTTCGACATGGAGCTATTCCGCAAAAACCAGGAGGGCGAGGCGGAGCGCCAGGGCCGCTGGATGCTCATCCGCGACGCGCTCGTCGACGAGGAAGGCCTCCACGTCACCGACGACGACCTGATGGCCTTCTTCGAAGAGCAGGGCGACGACGAGATCAGCGCGCAGCAGTTGCAGCAGTTCTACCGCAGCATGCCGAAGCTCATGGAGCGCGTGAAGCAGCAGATCCTCAGCCGCAAGGTGTTCGACACGCTCATCGATAAGTTCGACATGCAAGACAAGAGCCTGGAAGCGTACCAGGACGAGATGGAGGCGGCGCACGCCCACGCGCACCCGTCGGCCGAAGAAGCCGCTCCGGAAGCGGAAGCCGCCGGGGAGTCGCCCATTATCACGGGATAAGCGCTCCGCGCAGAAACGAAGAGCGTAAGAGGAAACGGAGCGTCGAAGACGATCGTCGACTCCTCGTTTCTTCGTTTCCCCGGCGCCTTGCGGGGAGGAACTCTCTCGGACACGCTATGGTTGGATACACCGCATTTTTTGAAGCGTCTTGAGGACCGCAGACATGGATCAAGTAAACGACTTTATTAAGTTCAGCAAGAGCCTGACTTCGCTCCCGCGGAGCATCTACAAGGGCGGCCTGGGCGACCAACCGATGTCGGGCCTCGTGCCCATGGTGGTCGAGCAGACGACGCGGGGCGAGCGGGCGTATGACATCTTCAGCCGCCTGCTGAAGGAGCGGATCGTGTTCATCGGCACGCCGATCAACGACCAGATCGCGAACCTCACGGTCGCGCAGCTGCTGTACCTGGCGAGCGAAGACTCGGACCGGGACATCAACCTGTACATCAACTCGCCGGGCGGCGTCATTTACAGCGGCCTCGGCGTGTACGACACCATGCAGTACGTCGATTCGCCGGTCGCCACCATCTGCGTGGGCCTCGCCGCGTCGATGGGCTCCGTGCTGCTTACCGCCGGCGAGGACGGGCGGCGCGCCTGCCTCCCCAACTCCCGCGTCATGATTCACCAGCCGCTCGGTGGCGCCGAGGGTCAGGCGTCCGACATCGAAATCCAGGCGCAGGAGATCCTGTGGCTCAAGAAGCGGCTGTACGAGATCCTGGCCCACCACACCGGCAAGGACATCGACCAGATCGAGCACGACGCTGACCGCAACTACTGGATGAGCGCGACGGAGGCGCAGAACTACGGCCTGGTGGACAACGTGCTCAATCCGAAGAACCTGGAGAACCTGCCCACTACGAATGGCGAAGTGAACCTTGGGGACGACGGCGAGCCCAAAGACGCCGACGAGGACGAAGACGACGAGTAAAGGCTCAGCTCATCTCACCACGGTCGTCATCTACGACGAGGGCGATCCTGCAACGGCAGGGTCGCCCTTTTACTTTGGGGACGGATTCTGTCGGAGGGGTTCGAGCCGCCGCGTCGCTGCACGGAGGCAAAAAAACCGGAACGACAAAAAAACGGGCGCTGACCTAGGGGAGGAGGGAGGAGGAAGGTCAGCGCCCTGGGGGGACTCGGAATGTGGTACCGCGTGCGGGATTCGAACCCGCGTTACCAGCGTGAGAGGCTGGCGTC
>JAAAPH010000529.1 GCA_009908415.1 Bacteroidota bacterium | reverse complement strand
CAATTACGTGCTTGCGAACGTCCCCGATATCGAGATGGACGAGGACCGAAAGGCTCAGATCATTGGCGAAGCGCACTTCCTTCGAGGGCTCGGCTATTTCTACCTGCAGAACATGTGGGGAAATATTCCGCTGTACACCGAACCCCTCCTTACGCTCGAGGGGCTCGCCGGCGAAGAACAGTCGCCGCCGGACGAGGTGTGGGCGAGCATTAAATCTGACTTTCGGGCCGCACAGGAACGCCTGCCCGAGAGCTGGCCGGGCAGCGATGTGGGCCGTGCCACCTGGGGGGCCGCCACCGCCATGCTCGGCAAGGCACACCTGTACACCTCGGGGCCGGGCATTCTCAGCTCAGGCGACTGGTCGGCCGCGGCCGAAGAGTTTCAGAAGGTCGTGGATTCCGGAGTGTATGAGCTCGTGGACGACTACCAGCACAACTTCCTGGAGCCGCACAACAACAACGCCGAATCGGTCTTCGAAATTCAGTATGAGCCCACTCCCAATGGCGCCTGGGGGCGAAGCGGCAACTCGTCGAGTCCAGCGCGTGGAAAGGGCTGGGAGCCCGACATTGCACCGCAGGGCTACACGAGCCAGCAAAGCGTCGACATCAACGATTGGGTGTTTGATCTCTACATGGAGGAGCAGACGATCGACGGCGACGTCGACCCGCGGGCGTATGCCACGCTCCTCTGGGACTACGACGGGGCGATGGTGTACCAGGACACCTTCGACGAGGCTTTCCCGGGCGAAAACAGTGGCGCGGTGTTCGTGCGCAAATACCTCGAGTTCGACCGGCAGTCCTCTCTCTCGCCCGGGAGCTGGTTCTACTCGGGCAACAACTACCGAATGCTACGGTTCGCCGACGTGCTGCTCATGCATGCGGAGGCGCTGAACGAGGCCAACGGTCCGACGCCAGCGGTTTACGACGCAGTCAACCGCGTCCGGGCCCGGGCGAACATGCCCGACCTCTCGCCGGGGATGAGCCAAGAGCAGATGCGGCAGGCCATCCGGGACGAGCGCGTCCTGGAGCTGGCCGTCGAAGGACATCGGCACCTTGACCTGCGGCGGTGGGGAATCATGGCCGATCGCTTCATCAACAACCCGGAACTGAGAGAGCACGCAGGGATGCTGTTCGAGCGAGACAAGAACGAGGTGCTGCCGATCCCTCAGCAGGATATTGACGCCAATCCCAATCTAGTGCAGAACCCCGGATACGCGGGCGGCTGACGGTCCGTTTGGGTTTAGTGGATTGACCGCCCCTGGTGAAGCTGAGGAGCGGAGCGTCCACGCATCGACTGCGTTCTTCTTTTACGTCCTCTGGAAGAATTGCCATGCAGGGGAGCGCTCCGGGCCCAGCGGGTGCAGGCCGTTCGATCCATCGACCGTAATAGCCACCGCCAACGATCCAGCGGCCCGGGACTCGCTATGAACGGTGGCGCGGAACGACCGCCAGCTCTAGTGAATGCAAAGAGCACCTTTGGTGGCGCTTTACGAGCGTGAAACGAGTAGAGGCGCCTTCCTTTGAGCGGTTGGCAACCGTGGCGCGGCCTACGCCATGGAGCGCACAGCACCACACCTCTTTCACCGCCTGCTGATGTCATGCTATTCGGTAGTCCCTGTTGGTCACCTGTCGTACCGCGATCACTGATGCGGAGGGGCGGGGGGGTTGTGCTTGCCGCCGTCGTGGCACTCGCGTTAGCGTCCTGTGGCGGGGCTGAAGAGAACCGCCTCTTCAAGCGGCTGAGTGCGGAGCACACGGGCATAACCTTTTCGAACGAGGTTGTAGCAAGCGATTCCATCAACGTATTGGACTTCTACTATAGCTACAACGGCGGCGGGGTGGGAGTCGGAGACTTCAACAACGACGGCCGGCCGGACCTCTTTTTTGGGGGCAACCAGCAGCGTAGTCGTCTCTACCTGAACGAGGGCGCCCTCCGATTTCGCGACGCAACGGACCATGCAGGAGTCGGCGCCGACGGGGCGTGGGTGACGGGCGTGTCGGTCGTGGATATCAACAGCGATGGCTGGCTGGACCTCTACCTCAGTGTCGTTCGCCGTCCAGGCAGGGACGATAGTGCCAACAAGCTACTGGTCAACCAGGGCGTTAAAGGTGATGGCGTGCCCACCTTCTCGGAGGAAGCAGCGGCGTATGGGCTGGCGGACACGTCCTACAGCGTGCAGGCCCTGTTCTTCGATTACGACAAGGACAGCGACCTGGACCTGTATCTGCTCACAAACGGGGTCGACATGTGGAATCAGAATGCGATGGCCGATGCGCCGCCGGCGGAAGGAGACCACCGATGGGCCGACAAGCTGTATCGCAATATGGGCTCTGCGGATTCCACGGGAGCTCCGCGCTACGAAGACGTGTCGGACGAAGCGGGCATCCGGCACGGCGGGTATGGGTTGGGCGTTGCCGCCGGCGACCTGAATGGCGATGGGTGGCCGGACTTCTATGTGGCCAACGACTTTTTACCGAACGACCGGATTTACCTGAACCAGCAGGATGGCACGTTCGAAGAAGTCGCTGCGCAGGCACAGCCGCACCAGAGCTACAGCAGCATGGGGGTAGACCTGGCCGATCTGAACAACGACTTACGCTTGGACGCTATGGTGCTGGATATGCTGCCCAGTGACCACGAGCGGCAAAAGCGGGTACGGGCGAGCATGCATTACGCGACCTTTTTGGGCGAACTCGAAGCCGGCTATGTCCCGCAGTTTGAGCGTAACACTTTGCAGCTACACCGCGGGACCGATGACCGCGGCATTCCGCATTTCTCGGATATCAGTCAACTGGCAGGCGTGGACGCGACGGGCTGGAGTTGGGCCCCGCTCCTGGTTGACCTCGACAACGACGGGTTCAAGGACCTGTACGTCACGAATGGGTTTGCCAAGGACATGCTAGATCTCGACTTCCTCGATGAAGTCACCAATGCGGCTGTGGTGGGCAGCCCAGAGGCTAAGCAGGAACGAGTTAGGGCCCTGTACCGCGAGGCCCGCAGTATTGACATTCCTAACCGCCTCTTCAAGAACAACGGCGATCTTACCTTCAGCGATGTGACCCGCGCTTGGGGTGATGAGTTACCCTCGCGCTCCACGGGGGCGGCCTATGCCGACCTTGACAACGACGGCGACTTAGACATGGTTGTCAGCAACGTTAACCAGAACGCCTTCGTCTTCGAAAACATGTTGAATCGACGAAATGAACCGTTGGAACAACATTATTTGAAGGTGCGCCTCCGTGGCCCCGCAGCAAATATCGACGGTATCGGGGCGGAAGTATACGTTTTTAGCAGCGAAGGACAACAGCATTACTACCATGCGCCGGTCAGAGGATACCTCTCCAGCACTAACGGGCCCGTTCACATCGGACTAGGTGCCGCTGCTGTGGTTGACTCGGTGATGGTCCAATGGGGGGACGGCCGGTCCAACACCCGTCACACAGTAAAAGCCAACCAAACGCTTCAATTCAACTATGCGTCCGCTGCTTCTGGATCCGACCCGCATCCCTCCAAAGAGGACTCTGACTCATTCCTGCGTGTGTCGACAGAGCGTCTAGGTCTACACCATAAGCATGAAGAAAACCACTTTAACGACTTTATTCAGGTTTCGCCCTTGTTGCCTCGTATGTATTCACGGGGCGGACCGGGCATGGCCGTCGGGGACGCCAACGGTAAACATGGAGTTGACGTTTTTTTGGGTGGGGCGTCTGGGCATCCGGGAACGCTCTTCCTTCAGGAAGAGGGGGGGGGATTCACCAAGCGACACATTAACGTCGAAGATGCAGCGTATGAGGACATGGGGGCCTTGTTTGTCGACGTCGACAACGATGGCGATCAAGATCTCTATGTCGTTAGTGGAGGAAGCGAACACCGCACCGAAGACATGTACCAAGATCGACTTTACTTGAACGACGGGACCGGCCGCTTCTCCCGGAGCCCAGCAGCCATCCCTAACATGACGTCCAGCGGAAGCTCCGTCGTTGGTGCCGATTTCGACCGGGATGGGGACATCGATCTGTTTGTCGGGGGACGTCACGCGCCCGGCGCTTACCCAACCGCGCCCGACAGCTACCTTTTAGAAAACGAAGGTGGGCGTTTCACCGATCAAACCCAGACCCTGGCGCCGGGGTTGGGCGCCGTGGGAATGGTGAGCGCTGCTGTATGGAGCGACTTCAACGGCGACGGCTGGCGCGACCTCGTCGTCGTCGGGGAGTGGATGCCCATCACGTTCTTTGAAAACGACCGGGGACGCCTCACCGAGGTGACGGCCGACACGGGGCTCGAAAACACCACGGGATGGTGGAATAGCATCTATCCAGCCGATATTGACAATGATGGGGACATGGACTACGTGGCTGGCAACATGGGAACGAACCACGGGTACGGCGACTCTACCCCCGCCTTGCCGCTTACGCTTTTCGCCGGCGACTTTGACGAGAACGGCACGGTGGATCCGGTCCTGGCCCACTACACGCGCGCCGCAGACGGCGACAAGAAGCTGGTCCCCTATGCTGGCCGCGACGACGTGGTCGAGCAGCTGTCATATCTTAAAAGGCGATACAGGGGTTACGAACGGTATGCTACGGTTGCGCTGACCGATCTCATTCCACCGGAGCACCTCGCCCGTGCCCAGAAGCTAAAGGCCACGCGCTTCGAGACCAGCCTCGTGGAAAACCGGGGGGGCGGCACGTTTGCCCTTCACGCGTTGCCCACCGAGGCGCAGTTCGCTCCCGTGAACGGCATGCAGGCCGGTGACTTTGATGAGGACGGGAACGTGGATTTGATCCTGGCCGGCAACCAGTACGCCAGCGAGATTTTGCACGGATGGCACGACGCGTCCCTAGGCGTGTACCTTGCAGGGGATGGGTCCGGGCGCTTTCGGTACGTACCCTCCGAACAAAGCGGACTTTTTCTGGATCGCGATGTCCGGTCGCTCTCGATGCTTCACACAAATGAGGGCGATGCCGTCCTACTAGTCGCCGCGAATACTGACAGTCTCACTGCCCTATCGTTATCAGATGCAAGTGCATCCTGCGGCGGATGGTTGCGCGCAAAGCCGAATGACTCATATGCCATAATACGTTACCGGGATGGTTCCGAAAGAAGAAAAGAGTTTCACTACGGCGCGGGCTATCTATCGCAATCGGCACGGGCTATACTCTTACACGACGGCATCGCGTCAATACGAACTGCTGACTTCGAGGGTAAAGAGCGAACTCAAACGGTGCGAGCGGTACGGCACGGCAGCAGCGATGCCCGCTGTGTGGAGACGGCGCCCCTGCCCACACGCTGAGGGGGGCAGAGAGGCTCGGGGTCCGCACGCATCGTGGGGGTGGCCACGCCCTCCTCGCAGGGCACACGTGGTCTTGATGAGCACTGGTGCAGACTCTGCGTCAGCCAAGGCGCTATGGCTCCTTCAGAACACGCGGAGAGGGGCAACGCGAAGCGGTCAAGGAGGTGTGGACCGCTGTGCCGCGTATAGAGGGAGCTGTACGTCCCATTTCCTTCGCAAGTCGGATCGGTTTCATCGGCTTCCAACCGTCAAGCCCTCTTGCTCTTCGGATTTCCCCCAGATAACGGGAAATGGGATAGTATCACGCCTGCGACGAAGCTCGTCAGGCAGCAGGAGGAAATGAAAAAACCACGTACCAGACGGTTTCTCAAAGCGCCACGAGGCGCCAGGCCCCACCAGTGGGCCTGGCGTCCGTGGCACACGCATGTCACCACTCAATCGCGACATGCCTCGCGCCGTTGGGCCGGAGAGCTAGGAATCCGGCGCGGCGCTTCGTACACACATCACGTGATAGGCCGCACGATGGTTACAGCCCGCTCTGATTCGACGCTCTGGATGAGAAGGGTCGAAGAGGGAGCCCGATGAAAAGGTGAGTTTGATGGTCAGGCACGCATTCCCTTCTCCAGGTGCTCCATCCGCTTGGCGTGATCTGCGCGGGTCGTGGGTCACCCTTACGACCGTCTTGCCGAGCGCACCAATGCCGTTCGCTCGTATCTCCGTCGAACACGGCACCGGCCACCAGCACACGATCGATTTCGGCTGCGGGCCGCCCTTCGGTGCGGCGCGAGGTAGCGCGGGCGAACCATGCGGCGGGGAAGGGGTGCTCCTACAAGAGGGCAGCTTCCTGGCCATTGCCCAACAGCTTCTCGTTGCACTACGGAGTGGATGATGACCGCTCCACCGAAGTGAGGGTGCCGCGCATGGTTTGGAAGTGGCCCGGGTACGTGCAGACGTAAGGGTACTCACCGGGTGGGGGCACCTCGAAAGTCATCTCCACCACGGTGCCCGGGCTCGCCAGAGCCGTGTGGGCGATGATCTTGTCCGCCTCCCCCTCCGGCACATAGTCGGTCTGCTGCGCCTGCAGCGCCGCAATGCCGACCGTCCGAATCTGGTCGCGGGCAGTCAGCAGGACGACATTGTGCGGCATAGATGATGCGCTGTTGTCGAGCCGGATCGTCACCGTCGTCCCCGCTTCGAGCTCAATGTCCGTCGTTTCGTATTCCAGCGCGCTGCCTATCGCCCGGATGGTGACCACCGTATCGACGGCGGCCCCGGAGGATGCTGGCCGGGGCGCGACGGCCGAAGGGGCCCGGCCGGCGCCGAGGAGCACGCTGGTCGCGAGCGCGGCGGCTGCTATCAGCACGATGGGGGAAAACAGGAGGGATCGAGGCATCGCAAGTCGGTACGTGGTGGAAAGGGATCGGAAGCGGTAAAGGGGCGCGTTGGCTGCGTGCGGTGGCCGCGTAAATCGGTCACTCGAAAAGGGCGGGCAGGCCCCACCGCTCGGCCAGATCACGCAGCAGGGAGCGATGCGCGTCGGGGAGTTGTTCGCTGAGCGCTCTTAAAGCCGTCCGGTCTGCTGGTTCCAGCGCCGGCGGCGCATCCGCGGGCCAACCTTCGACCACCCCGTCCAAGAACGCCTCAACCACGAACGGAGCGCTCTCGGAGAGCTGCCCGAGCCGCGTTGCAATGGACGCCGAGGGCGCCTGCGCGGCATAATGCGTCGCGATGGTGCCGAGGACGGACGCGGCGTGCGCGCGGTAGGTACTATCAGTGCGCTCCGGCATGCGGTGTGCCAGTGCCGCTTGGAGGAAGCCGGCATGGTGCTGCGCGCCAGCAGCGATGAGGCCGTCGCGGAGAAGGGGGTCCGTCACGTTGGCCGGGACCGTCAGCGCCTCGGCGACGGCGCGGCCCGCGCGCTCGGTGGGCGGCGTCTCCGACAGGGCCAAGAGCGCAGCGAGCCGCACGTGGGGATCGGCCTCCTGAAGCGTAGCGGGATCCACCACGTAGTCCATGGCGCCAGGCGCCTGCGGGTCGGGCAGCATGCCGGCGTCGAGAATGGCATCCTGCACGGGCGGCGTGGGCGGCAGCGCCAGGAGGGCTGCGCGCCGCACGGCCGGGGCCGGGTGATGCAGGGCATCGAGGGCAACGGCCATGGCCTCCTCGTTCGTGCCGTCGAGAGCGCCGAGGCCGTGTATCGTCCATAGCGCGTGGAGGGCCCCCGGGGCATTGCCGACCGCGTCCAGCGATTCGTCGCGCACGAGGGCGTACAGGGCGGGCAACACGTCCGGCCCGCCGCGCTCGACGAGGAGCCGTTGCGCGGTCATCCGCCAGAACATATTGTCGTGCTGGAGCGCCGCCACGAGCTGCTCCGGCGCGGCGTCGTGCAGCGACATTGGATTGTACGCCGCATCGCGGCCCGAGGGCAGGATGCGGTAGATCCGGGCATGTTCGCGGTCGCGGAGGGGCGTCTCGTAGGCGTTGCCTTCGCCGCGCTCGAACGGCTCCGGCGTCGGGTTGTGCTGGATGACGAGGTTGTACCAGTCGATCACCCACAACATGCCATCGGGGCCCACCTCGGCCGCGATCGGTGCCGTCCAGTCATCGCGGCTCGCGAGCAGGCTCCATGCGTTGTGGGCCCGGAAGCTCGCGCCGTCCGGTTCCACCGCAAACTGCCCGAGGAGCTGGCCGGTGGGCGCGTTCACGAACGCCATACGGTTCCAGTACGCCGGTGGGAAGGCGCGCGCCGTATAGACCTGGAAGCCCGCACCGGCGGTGTACCGGCCGTGGTGGTCGACCTGCCGAATGGTGTCGGCGATGGGGTGAATCCGGTCGGAGTCGGCGATCGGGCCCAGCGTAGGGGCGCTCCAGTCTGCCACGGCCTCATAGTAGCGGTGCGGGATGGCCATGTGCACGGCCGGGTTGCCGTTAGCCGTCGAGCCGAACACATGGCCTTCTTCGTTAAAGCCGAGGCCCCACGTGTTATTGCTCGTCGTGGCCAGGTACTCCAGGCGCGCGCCGTCGCGCGGGAATCGGTAGAAGCCCTGTCCGAATTCGAGCTCGTCGCCCCCGACGGTGCCGCTGAATCCGGCATAGCCCACCGCGCCCCAGATCATGTTGTCGAATCCGTAGTGGAGGTGGCTCGGTCCGGCGTGGGTGTCGAAGGTGCCCCATCCCGAAATCAGCGTCTCGCGGACATCGGCGCGGTCGTCGCCGTCGGTATCCTTCAGGAACAGCATGTGCGGCGCCTGGGCCACGATCACGCCGCCGTCGACCGGGAGCAGGCTCGTCGGGATGTTCAAGCTGTCTGCAAACGTCGTAAAGGCGTCGGCGCGCCCGTCGCCGTCGGTATCTTCCAGGATGCGGATGCGGTCGCGGCCGCCATCGGGGCGCACCGTGTTGGGATAGTCGATCGTCTCAGCGACCCACAACCGGCCCTGCGCGTCCCACGCCATGTCGATGGGGTTTACGATGTCGGGCTCGCTGGCAAACAGCCGGACCGTAAACCCCGGCGGTAAGGCCATGTGCTGCATGGAGGCGGCGGGCGCCAGTGGCTTCTGAATCGTTCGGATGGGCGGGCCGGTCGTTCCCCAGTCCTCGCCCGGCGGGTAGTAAGGCAGAGGAACCGCCGACGTGTCGTAGTCCAGGGTCGAGACACGGCCCTCCAGTTGGAGGGCGTCATCGCCGATGGCCCAGCGGATGCCTTGCTCCAGCAGCCGCTGGAAGGCGGGGGTCGACCACGTGCGGAGGTCGTGCCCCCACGCTGTGTAAAAGACGCGCCCTTGCCCCGGGGTGCGCACCCACGTCCACGGCTCCTCGTGCTCGCCGTCGACGCGAACCGAGAGCACCGTCTTGTCGGGGTTGTGCTTGTGATGCACGTACGTCTCGTCCCAGGACGTAATCGCGGGCACCCCGTTGATGGCGGGGTGCCCGGGACGGACGCGGCGCGTGGTAACCGTGTCCGTCCCGTGCGCTTTGAAGGCGCCCCCGATGAGTTTGATGTACGCCTCCGAGTGGCTGAAACAGGCCGACGCGCTGTGCACTGGCACGAGGCCTCCCCCTTGAAGCACGTACTGATGCAGCGCGCGCTCCTGGTTCGCAGACAGGTGGGGGTGGTTGGCATAGATCAGGACGGCATCGTACCGCGCCAAGGTGGACGGGGTGAGGGCGTCGAGACGATCCGTATACGTCAGATGAATCCCGCGCTGGGCGAGGACCGGTCGGATGTGGCGCGCCCGGCTGGCCGGCTCATGGTGGCCGTTATCGCCAAGGAAGAGGACGTGTAGGTAGCCGGAATCCGAATCCGCAGCTTGCGCGATCGCCGGCCCTGTCGTCAGCGCGAGCAGGAGCCCACACACGGGCGCGAGGACGAGCACGGGCCAGCGAGCGAAAGGAAAGAGATCACTCATCGTGGATACCATCGGGAGAGCAGGTCGTGCGAGCACGGGGGAGACGAATCGGCGCGACAGTCCTCGGTGCGTCCAGCCGTCTCCGTCACCGGTCGCGGTACAACATACAGCGCGGCCGCGATGGGCTCAACCGGAGGCGGCGGACGGGACCCACGGCCCAACTGCTTTGCCATGGAGGGGGACGGGGAGCGTGCGTTGCGCGGCGGTCGACTGTGAAGAATTAGTAATCAGAAAAATGAGGGCGTGAAGAGCGCTCTATGAAAAAAATTTGGGTTGACCTTCTCAAGCCCCGGATCTATTAATGGAAGCGTGCTTCCAGGCCGAATTCCACCAACGGCCTGAACCCCTTGTCGCCGGCGGGGCTGATGCGACCGAAGGCCAGCCGTACGCTCGAAAGCAATCGGTCTCTCCGGTCGCCTGACCGGGTATATTGGGCACGTGAGTGTGTGGGGCAGGCCCCGGAGTGCGCTCGCGGGCGTTCAGCGGCGGGGGCCCGGACTCGCCGGTGCAAACGGTCTCGCCGGCCGTTGAGGGCGACCCCTGTGCCATCGACGCACAGCATGCGGAGGACGCCGTCCAGAACGCGGCGTGCGAAGGCGGCGCTTGCTTTTCGCTGCCGGGGGCCGAACGGGAGACCCGTACCGGCCTCGATACCTTGCGGATGACTTGCGACTGATCGCCCTACGTGTTACGGTGCGTATACTCCTCTCCCCCCAAACCATTAGCAGGCTTCCGATGCGTACTCTTGTTGCGGTCTTATTTTTCTCGCTCCTCTTCGCTGCGCCGATGCTGGCTGTTGCCCAGTCGGGCGGCGGAGGCGATCGCCTGACGGGTGAAGACTACGCGCGCAGTCCGGTCATCGCGCCGCACGGCATCGCGGCCACGAGTCAACCGCTCGCCTCGCAAATCGCCATCGACGTGATGAAGCAGGGCGGCAACGCCGTCGACGCGGCCATCGCGGCCAACGCGGCGCTCGGCCTCATGGAGCCGACCGGTAACGGCATCGGCGGCGACCTCTACGCCATCGTGTGGGACCCGGAGACCGAGGAGGTGTATGGCTTGAACGCGAGCGGCCGCTCGCCCCTGGGGCTCTCCTACGACGAGATGCAGCAGGAACTGGGCGACCGGGACGAGATTCCGCTCCTAGGCCATCTGCCGGTGAGTGTGCCCGGTACCGTGAGCGGCTGGTTCCGGCTCCACGAGCGGTTCGGCAGTCAGCCGATGGCTGCGAATCTGGCGCCCACCATCCGGTATGCGCGCGACGGGTTCCCGCTTTCTCAAGTGATTGCGTACTACTGGGAAGGCAATGTGGAGGGATTCGAGGAGGCCGACCTGCCGGACGATAACTGGAAAGACACGTACCTCATCGAGGGCGAGGACGGCACGATGCGCGCGCCGCGTGAAGGCGAGGTCTTCCGCAACCCGGACCTCGCCAACACGCTGGAGCTCATCGCCGAGGGCGGCGAGGCAGCCTTCTACGAGGGCGAGATTGCACAGACCATCGACGCGTACATGCGGCGCATTGGCGGGCACCTTCGGCTGCAGGACCTCCAGCAGCATACGTCCGACTGGGTCGATCCCGTCTCGGTCAACTACCGCGGCGTCGACGTGTATGAGTTGCCGCCCAACGGGCAGGGTATCGCAGCGCTCCAGATGCTCCAGATCCTCGAAGGCTTCGACATGGCCGACATGGGCCACAATTCGGTCGACTACCTGCACGTGCAGGCCGAGGCGAAGAAGCTCGTCTTCGAGGACCGGGCCCGCTTCTACGCCGACCTGGCGTTTGCCGACGTGCCGGTGCAGGAGCTCATCTCCGACGAGTACGCCGACGAGCGGCGGCAACTCATCGAGATGGACCAGGTACTCTCCGAGCCCACCCACGGCGACCCGCGCGCGACGGTCTCTGAGCGCCTCGAAGAAGGCGACACAATCTACCTCACTGTGGCCGACTCGACGGGCATGATGGTATCGCTCATCCAGAGCAACTACGCCGGCATGGGCAGCGGCCTCGTGCCGGACGGCCTCGGCTTCATGCTGCAAGATCGCGGTGCACTCTTCACGATGGAAGAAGGCCACCCGAACGTGTATGCGCCGGGCAAGCGGCCTTTCCACACGATCATTCCGGCCTTCGCGATGAAGGACGGGCAGCCGTTCCTGAGCTTTGGCGTGATGGGCGGCGGGATGCAGCCGCAGGGCCACGTGCAAGTGATCAACAACATCGTCGACTTCGGCATGAACGTGCAAGAGGCCGGCGATGCGGCGCGCTATCGCCACTACGGCAGCACGTCGCCAACCGGCGAGGAGATGGAGGGCCGCGGTTTGCTGCGCCTGGAGAGCGGTGTGCACGAGGACGTCGTTAATGGCTTGATCGGGCGCGGCCATGCGGTTGACGTGGGCGCGGGCGGCTACGGCGGCTACCAGGCCATCATGTGGGATGCAGAGAATGGCGTGTACTGGGGCGGCACCGAGATGCGCAAGGACGGCACCGTGGTCGGATACTGATCCGGGTGCGGGCAGGCGCCGCCGGCCCCGGGCGACTCCTCGTCAGCCTGGGCTCCGCTCGGATGCTCATCGATGGTTCTCCCGCTCATGGCTTTGCCTTACACTGCCGGTCCGTGTGGCTCCGCTCGCTGGGCATCTGCGGTGTTGCTCATCGCGCTGTCGGTCCTCACGCTGGTGGGCTGTATGCGCGAATCGGGCGAGTCGGGCGAGTCGCGCGAGATGATCACGCTGGAGGACACCGACCGCGCGCCCGACCCCATCCCCACGTACGAATATCCGACGGCCCACGACGGCGTCGATGTGCCGTACGTGACGACGCCGGAGGCCCTCGTGGACTCGATGCTGGCGCTCGCGGAGGTCACCGCGGGAGACGTCGTGTATGACTTGGGCAGCGGCGACGGCCGCATCCCGATCCGGGCGGCGAAAATGTATGGCGCGCGCGGGGTAGGCATTGAGCTCCGTGCCGACCTCGTGGAGGAGGCGCGGCAGAACGCGAAAGCCGCCGGCGTGGCCGACCGGGTGGCGTTTCAGGAGGGCGACCTCTTTGAAGCCGATCTCTCCGACGCGACCGTTGTGACGATCTACTTGCTGCCGTCGGTGAACCTAGCGCTTCGTCCGAAACTCTTCCGCGAGCTGGATCCGGGGACGCGCGTCGTCTCGCACGACTTCCACATGGGCGCGTGGCGGCCGGTTCGCACGATAGAGGTTGGCGGTCGCCGGCTCTACCTCTGGCGCATCCCCGAAGAGACGCCTCGCTTCGTGGAGCAGCCGGAGTGAGGCGCCGCGCACCGGTCGGGGGCGCGTGCCACGCGCTACGCGGAGGCATGACCGCGGCGCTGGAGAAGGGGGCATAGCGTGAGACCCGAGCCGGAAGAAATGCCCTCCCTTCTTGCTTCTTTCATGTCTCGGGATGTAATTAGTTAATGCAGTCATTTCTTCGAGGCCTTCAGCCAAT
>JAAAPH010000541.1 GCA_009908415.1 Bacteroidota bacterium | reverse complement strand
TACGGCAAGGTCTTGGACGTCCTGCGACGAAACGGAGGACACCGCACCGGTGACCTCGGCCCGTTGCTGGGTGCCGTACCCCACGACGACGACCTCATCCAGCGCCTCCACGTCGGGCTGCAGCTGGACGTTGATGGTGGTGCGGCCCTGAATCGGGATCTCGCGGGTGACGTAGCCCACAGCTGAGAACACGAGCACGTCCGCGTTTTCGGGCGCTTCGAGCTCGTATTCGCCATTCCCATCCGTGGCCGTGCCCACCGTCGTGCCTTGCACGACGACGTTCACGCCCGGGAGCGGAGTGCCCTCCTGGGCGTCGGTCACCTGCCCGGTAATGATCTGCAGCTGCCGTTGCAGCCGGATGGTGCCCCGGGGTTCGATCTTCTGCAGGGTTAGGTCCGCATACAGGGGGAGCGCACCCACCTGCCGGGGATCCTGCGGCGGGGCCGACGCCGTGCGCGGCACGAGGATGATCTCGCGTTGCGGAGAGATGAGGGCATCCAGGTCGGTACGGGCCAGGAGCAGGTGCAAGGCCTTTTCGACCGAGCCCTCGGCGCGTGCCATCGAAATCTGCCGCTGGGGGATCAGGTTCGGGTTGTAGGAGACGCCAAAGTCGCCACGGTGGGCAATCGTCTGCAGGGCCTGCTCGAAGGGCACCCCGTCGAAGCCGAGGCGAATCGTGCGGCGCAGGGCCGGCGACGTCGCATCCTCTTCGAGGAGGGACGTGAGCCGGGCGTCGGCGTGGCCGGTCCGGGTCTGGTGGGCCTGTGCAAAGGTTTGCGCCCGGACGGCCTCGGGGAGAGAGGTTAGCGTGAGAGCGCACAGCAGCGCGGAAAGCCAAAGGGCCGGGCGAAGCGATCGGGAGTAGTAGGTCAGGGTCATGGGTCCTCTACACTAGTGAAGGCCAGCATTAGTTATGCTGTGGGGGTGGGCCGGAGGGATCGTCGGCCAGAATGACGGTGTTGTGCTGCAGGCGGTACCGAATACCGAGCGATGCGGAGATCACGTCGAGCACGTTCTGTACGGAGCGACTCTTCAGGTTGGCCGTCAGTCGGAGCGAATCCAGCCCGGGGTCGGTCACCTCAAACTGCAGGTTGTACCAGCGCTCCAGGCGGGCGGTCACTGCGTCCAGTGTGGCATCTTCGAAGACGAGACGCCCTTCCATCCAGCCCAGCAGGGGCACGACGCTGCGGGTGGAGTCCGTCTGCACGCGGACGGCCTCTTGGTCGAGCCGCCCCACCTGGCCGCGCTCCAACCGGGCCCCGGCGTCGTCCGGCGATGCCGTCTGGGCCCGGAGCGAGACCGCGCCCTCGACGACGGCCACCTGCACCCGGCGATCTTCGGGGTAAGAGCGAACGTTGAAGGCGGTTCCGTGCACGTTGATGACCGCGTCGTTGGCGTGGACGATGAAGGGGCGCGCCGAGTCGGGGGCCACGTCGAAATAGGCTTCGCCTTCGAGGTGCACCTCGCGCCGCCCGCCGTCGAAGGCGGTTGGCATCCGCAGCCGGCTGTCGACGTTAAGGGTCACCTTGGTGCCATCGACCAGTTGAATGTTGGCGCGCTCGCCGCGCTCGGCCACGACCATGCGAACGGGATCGGCGGGTGCATCTGGAGACCAGCGGTCGAGTCCAACCCAGAGGCTGCCGACGAGCAAGAGGCCAGCCAACAGAACGTAAAGAGCGTTTTGGAGCGTCGGGCGGCCGGCCCGTTGAGCACGTCGGCGGGCCGGCTGGCGGGTACGCCGAGTTGACGGTGGGGAGACCGGCGAGGCGGCCTCGTCCATCGCGGTGGCGAGCTGGTCCCAGTCCGCATCCAGCGTGGCCTCGTCGAGCGGCGAGGCCGGCTGGTTGGAAGCCGCCCAGATGGATTCCAATTCATTGAGCAGTTGGTGGCGCGTGGGGTCAGCGTCCAGCCACGCCTTCACGGCGCGCGTTTCGTCGGGAGAACACGAGTTGGCGAGGTAGCGAGCGAGTACGTTCCAGTCGATCGGGTCGCGCATTGGCGGGGATGTTCGGTGATGATTCACCTACTAAGACACGAGCGAGCTGGAATACCCCCATGCCGCGCTGAGATTTTTTGGGAAGGGGCTACGGGTCGCCCATGAGTCGGCCTCGGGGGGCCCTGTGATGAGGCGATGCAGCGAGGGGCGAGGCTAGAGCTCCGAAAGGATATCTTCGGAGAGGCGCTGGCGGAGAGACTTGAGCGCTCGTCCCATCTGGTTCTCTACCGTCTTAGGCGCGATGTCCATGATTTCGGCAATCTCGCGGTACGTAAAGTCATGCCGGCGATGCAGGAGGAACACCATGCGCCGGCGGGCGGGCAGTTCATCGACGGCCCGGCGGACGGCCTCGGAGAGCTGATGGTAGTACGTATCATCCTCGGCGGTGCGGTGGTTGGCCTGCGCGTGGCGCTGCCGATGGGCTGCATACGCCTGGCGGCGCGTATCCCGGTTACGGGTCGCATTCAGGGCTCGGTTGCGGACCGCCTGATAGAGGTAGGCCTTCAATGAGCCGGTGAGCGTCCAGTCGGCTCGGTGCTCCCAAATAGTCAGGAAGACCTCCTGTACCACATCGCGAGCCTTATCCAGCGACCCCACATATTGGGCTGCGAAGGCACAGAGGGCTCCGTAGTGCGCGTGAAACATCTCACGAAACGCCTCACGGTCGCTGAGGCGGATGCGAGCGGGCCAGTCGTGGTTGCGGTCCGTCATCCTTTCACAATGGTTGGCACGCAGAAGCACGCTCCGAAGAGCGCGGCAAGAAAGCAGGGAAGGCCCAGGTCTTCGGGTCCGCCACGGGCGCGAGCGGCATCTCCTCCCATTGACCCATTAACCATAAGTTAACAAAAAACCCACCCAGGAGCCAAGCGGCCGTACGGGGCGGGGAGCAAACCGCGTCTAGAGAAATGTGCCGGGCCGGTCGGCGTTTGCACGACGGCGGCCCCTTGCCTACGTTTGCCTAAAAGGCGCACAGCAGTTTAAAACGTCCGCGACCTGCTACCGGATCGAGGCACACTCGCGGGGTCCCGAACGCACTGCGTTTTTCATTGCCGACCATAATGACATGACCAAGATCGATGCACGAATAGGCCTGCTCCTGCTTCCTCTTTTTTTGAGCGCGACGCTCGCCGGGCCCGCAAGCGCCCAAGACACCGAGACCTCAGGGGGCACCCCTACGAACGAGTCGACCCGGCCGGATCCGCCCGTGGATGAATGGACGGACAAAACCGTGCTCGTCATTGGTGCGCATCCAGACGACGATTCGCAAGCCTACGGTACGCTCTCCATGCTGCAGGGGAACGGCAACGACATCCACGTGCTCATTATGACGACCGGCAACGTGGGGACGAAAGACCCGGACATGACGCGCAATCGGCTGTCGCAAATCCGACGAGAGGAAGAGCTGGAGGCGCTTGCGGTGCTCGGCATCCCCGAGGACCACTATATCAATCTGGGCTACACCGACGGCATGCTAGAGTTTGCTGACAAGGAAGAGGTCGTGCGCCGCCTCGTGCACTACATTCGCCGCCTGCAGCCCGACGTCCTCATTGCCTTCGATCCGGGATTCGGCTATCAGACGTGGCACAAGACCGACCACCGGGCGGCGGCCTACCTCGCCGCCGATGCTGCCCGTGCCGCCGAGTGGCGCCTGCTGTTTCCGGGACAGATCAACCACGACGGCCTAGAAGCGCACCGGATTCAGGAGTACATGTTCTTTGGCGGCCCCGACAAGGACAAGAACCTGCACGTCGACATCAGTGGGGCCTACGCCGAGGACAAAGTCGAGGCCACGGCCAAGCACATGAGCCAGTTTAGCGACGCCTGGAACGATTACCGGCCGACGCTCTCGCCCGAAAACCAGAAAGCCTACATGAACCGCATCCGCGAGCGCGTGATGCGCAACACCCACCAGGGCAACGTAGTCGAAAGCTTCCGCTACTACAGCGGCATCCCCGACGGCATCGGCAGCCGCGAAGGCTATTGACGAGCGCCGGCCGCTGTCCCGGTCAGTCGGCGAACAGCAGATCCACCTGCCGCTTTTCAACGTTGGCACCGACGATCTGCACCTTGACCTCATCGCCGGGGCGGTACCGCTTGCCCGTGTCGCGGCCGGTCATCGTGAGCGTGGACTCGTCGTAGTTGTAGTAGTCGTCGTCCATGTCGCGGACGTGGACGAGCCCTTCGACGAGCAGGTCGGTCATCTGCACGAAGACGCCAAATTTGGTGACGCCGCTCACGACGCCCTTGAAGGTGTCGCCGACGTGCTCCTGCACGTACTCGACCTGCTTTAGCTTCACCGACTCGCGCTCGGCCTGCTCGGCGTTGCGCTCTTGCTCAGAGCAGTGCTCGCAAACCCCCTTCAGCTCGGACGGGCTCGCCGGGTCGCCGTCCTGCGCGTAGTGTTTGAGGAGGCGATGGATCACGAGGTCCGGGTACCGGCGGATGGGGCTCGTGAAGTGCGTGTAGAAAGAGAACCCGAGCCCATAGTGACCAACGTTCTCGATGTCGTAGATCGCCTTCGACATGGTCTGGAGCGCCGACCGCTCGATGACGTCTTCTTCCGGCGTGTCCTTGATCTTCTGAATCAGATCGTTCATGTCCTTCGAGCGGATGGTGCCGTCGTGCAGCTCCACGTCGTAGCCGAAGAGCTTCACGTATTCGGCAAGCTCCTGTACCTTTTCGGAGTCGGGGCGGGGGTGCACCCGGTAGATAAAGGGAAGCTCCTGACCGTTCGATGAAGGGCGCTGGCCGTGGCGTTCGGCGATGTGCCGTGCCACCGTCCGGTTGGCCAGCAGCATGAACTCCTCGATGAGGCGGTTGGCCTCTTTCCGATGCTTCGGCACGATGTCGATCGGGTGCCCTTTATCGTCGAGGATCACCTTGATCTCTAGCAGGTCGAAGTCGATGGATCCCTCCCGCATCCGCTTCTTAGTGAGCGTGCGCCCGAGGCGCGCGGCGCGAACCACGTGGGCCGCTACGGGATCTTCGGAGTAGCCGCCGTCGATGTAGTCCTGCGCCCGATCGTAGGTCAAACGCTCCTGGGAGTGGATGACCGTCTCCCGCAGGTCGTAGTCCACCACCTCGCCATGGCGGTCCACCTCCATGATGCAGGAGAACGCGAGCTTGTCCTCGCGGGGCCGCAGCGAGCACACCAGGTTTGAGAGCTTCTCGGGAAGCATGGGGATGGTGCGGTCGACGAGGTACACGCTCGTGGCGCGCTCCAAGCCCTCGTCGTCGATCGCCGAGCCGGAGTCGACGTAGTGGCTGACGTCCGCGATGTGGACGCCGACTTCGTAGTGGCCGTTCGCGAGCTCCTCGATGTGAATGGCGTCGTCGAAGTCCTTCGCGTCGGCCGGGTCGATGGTGAAGATCATCTTGTCCCGCAGGTCGAGGCGGCGGTCGATCTCCTGCTGCGGGATGGCCGTCGGGATGGCCTCCGCTTCGTCTTCGACGGCCGCGGGAAAGTCGGCGCGCACGTCCATGCTCATCGCCAGCGACAGCACCCGGACTTCCGGGTCGTCGCTCGGGCCGATGATGCGCAGGATGCGCCCCTCGGGGGAAGCTTTCCGATCTTCGAACTTGTCGATGGAGACGACGACCTTTTGGCCGTCCTGGGCCCCATTGAAGGCCTCCTCCGGCACGAAGATATCCTGGGAGACGCGCTGGTCGTCCGGTTCGATGAAGGCAAAGTGGCCGCGGTGCTGAAACGTACCCACCACCTGCGTCCGTTGGCGCTCGACGACTTCAATGACTTCGCACTCCCGCTTTTTGCCGGGGCCGGGTTGGGCGCCGAGGGCGACGCGCACGAGGTCGCCGTCCAGTGCGGTGGCCATGTTGTACTCGCGGATGAAGAACTCCTCGTCGCGGTCGCTGGCCTGGACGAACCCGTAGCCGTGCGCCGTCACCGAGAGCTTGCCAAGGGCCTGGTTGTGGCGCTCGCGGTGGGTGTACTTGCGACCCGTCGTCCGGACCTCGCCGGCGCGACGGAGCTCGTGCAATACCTCCTCGAAGGTGAAGAACAGCTCGTCGTCCTCGTACTCTAGCCCCTGGGCGATTTCGTGGGAGCGGAACGCCTCGCCGGCATGCTCGCTCAAAAAGTCTAGAATGTCGCGCCGAATCGCGCGGCGGGATTTGGTTGTGGCTTCGCTCACGGCAGATCAGTCCTGTTCGATTGGAAACATGTAGGCCTCGGCAGCGAGGCGCATCATCCGTTGTCGAATCACCAACGCGCCCGAATGGTCCCGGTGGCCGATGGAATTAGCGAGGGCTCCATCCAACCCCCATCGAGCGTGCCTACGGCGCGGTGGAATCGGCAGCGACGGAGTCGACCATGGCCGTGTCGGCCGGGGCTGGCACGGGCGGCGGCACGGACTGGGGGGCGTCGTCATCGCCCGGAATAAACCAGTCGAAGAGGCGCCGGAAGAAGGCACGCCAGGAGGTGAATTCGGTTTGGTACGAGAGGCCCGCCCCCGTCGTGCTGGTCAACGTCTGGTCGCTTAAGATGTCGTCGCCGGTGCGGCGGTAGAACGCCTCGGCCGACACGTTCCGGCTCAGGCGCAACTCGACGACAAACTCGCCTTCCAGCCCCTCTGTGCGGCGGCGCTGTTCTTCGTCGCCCTGGTATACGCCTTCGCCGCGGATGATGAGCCGTTCGTCGAGCAGGCGCAGCGCCACGCCATAGATTACGTCGAGGTCCTGCGGGTCTTCGCCCTGCACGCCCAGGTTGACGTCGAGGTTGGGCAGGGCCTCGCTCAGGTAGCGATTCAGCTGACTGGCCACGAGCTGCGACACGCTGTTGAACGCCAGCTGGTTGCCGGCGTCGGTGAGGCGGTCCCCGGCATCGCCCGGCGACTGCTGGCGCCCACCGACCGATGAGGTGGTGAGCAGGAACGTGTTGGTCAGCAACACGCTCGTCGCGTACTCGGTCGCCAAGTCATCGGTTGCCAGGTCCGGCTGGTTGAAGATACTTTGGAGGGCCTCGCCGGCAAAGGAGACGTCACGGTCGCGCGAGTCGATGCCCAGGCTCAAGTCGACCCGCGGCGATTCGACCCGGCCCGTGATGTCGAGTTGAATCATAACGGGAATACGTTGGCGGTCGCGGGCCTGCGCGAGGCCGGCCGTCGAGGCCCGGGTGCGGTACGAGGCGTCCAGGTCGAGTAGGGCGTTCGTCGGACTGCCGTCCCAGGTGATGGAGCCGCCGTCGATCGAGAAGCGGCGGACAAAGACTTCGCCCGCGGTAAAGAGGTACTCGCCGGAGTTGACTTCAAGGGTGCCGTACGTGAAGAACTCGCCTTCCTGGCGCTGAATCTGGATGCGGCCGGACCCGACAGCGGTCACCACGTCGCCGAGCAGGGGGTCGAACACGAGGTGCACCGTAGAACCCTCGGGGGCCAGCAGGTTGAGGTCGAGATCGAGCGCGTCGAGGAAGGACGGTTCGCCCTCGGGTCGGTCGGCGAGAATATTGTCGCGCCGGCTCACCTCGCGCAGGTTGGGGATCTGTCCGGTCGAATCGGCAAAGATGATGAAGCCGGTTTCGCCGTTGATGTCGCCTTCTTTGACGGGGATAAATAGCTCGCTGTCCGGTGTCGTTCGCGCATCGCTGGAGCGCAGCGTCGCCCCCGACAGCGGGCCGGTGAGCGTCACCGGCCCGGACGCCGAGATGCGGCCGTAGAAGGGAAGGTCCTGCGAGCGAGCCACGTCGATGATGCGCAGTTCGTCGAGGGTGGCCTCCAGGTCGAAGGAGAAGAACTGATACGCGTTGAAGAGCACGGCCCCGGACACCGCGGCGCGCCCCTCATCCGGTCCGGATACCGTCACGTCATTGAGTTTGATGCCTTCGGAGTCGACGCCAATGGGGCCGTTGAGTCCGTACTGGAGGTTGAATCGGGGGATCTCGAAGCGGCCGTCCACGGCGTATAGGTCGGCCGAGAACAGAGGGCGGCGCCAGGAGCCGCGGATTTGGGCGCGGCCGGTCACGTGGCCCGACACGTTCTCGATCAGGTCCTGAAAGATATACTCGAAGAAAAACAGGTCGGCGCGTTCGACGGTGAGCTGCAGGTCGAGCGGGTCGTCCGGAGAACTGATCGGCGTCAGCGCCTGGGGCTCGACGCCGGGTAGGCGCACGCGGCCGCTCAGGTCAAGCCGGTTGGCCTCGGCACGGCGGGGGCGATGGGGCAGGTAGGCGGGGGCGAGCGAGTCGGCCCCGAAGGGCATCGACCGCAGCGAGGCGTCGACGCGCACGTCGGGCGATCCGAGGATGTAGCGGCTGCCCAGCTCCAACTGCCCGAGCAGGCGCCGGTCGAAGGAGAGCCAGTCCACGACCAAGTCGCTCGACACGCGCGGAGCTGACCAGCCCCCGGCCAGGGCAATTTGCCCTTGCACCGTGCCGCCGATTGGGCGGCGCAGGTCGGCGAGCTCCGAAAACGGATCCAGCAGCACGTTGCGCGCTTCTGCCACGACCGTGTCCTGCGGGGACGAGGAAAACCGTCCGTGTACGCGCACGGCCTGCGTCCGGTCATCGGCCGGATGGCGTCCGGTCAGCCGCAGGTCGGGGATGACGAGCGCATCGGCGTAGGCATCGAAGGTGCTCGGCTGCGTGCTCGACCAGGCGTATCCACCGGTCTTCAGGTACACGTCGTACAGTGTCAGCTCGTTGCGGTCAGGCAGTAGGTCGGCCGTAGCCGAAAACCGATACGGGCCGGTCTCGCCGTCTTGCTTCGACTCAAACTGGAGCAGCGCTTGCCGGCTCAAGAAGTCGAACGTAAGCTGGGGCGCACGCAGGGCGAGCCCTCGTATCCGGGCCCCGGCACTGCGGACGTTCAGGTCGGCCGTAAATGTTTCCGCCAGCGGGGCCTGCAGCGTCCCCGAGGCGTCGAGGCGCACGGTGAGGCTGTCGGCCGAGAGACCGCGGATGGAAAAGGTGCTGCCCGCAAGGTGGCTTTGAACGACGAGCCGGTCCGCCCCGGCCGTCACCGCCAGTTGCCCTTCCAGGTCAGTGTGTAGATGCGGCGTGAAGGGCAAGAGGGCCTCCAGAATGTCGGCCCGTTTGATCGTGAAGGTGGTTTCCACCGTCAGGTCCGACGGATACCCTGCATCGAGCAGGGTCTGGCGCGCTCGGTTGCGCCACGGCTCGGTTGATGCGGCAGGCGAGGGCGCAACGCCAGCGGGCGGGGCCGGGCCGCTGGCATCAGGCGGGGCCGCCGACGCCAGCGGTTGACTGTACGGTTTGTTCACCTCTTGACGGGCGGCGGCCGTCAGCGCGCGGCCCCACAGGTTGCCCAGCGCCCAGAGGGGCTTGAAGGCCACATCGCCCTGCAGGCGAAGCGTGGCCACATCGCCCGTTAACTCGAAGCGCGGCGCACCGGAATTGCGGCTGGCCAGGGTCAGCTCCGTCCGATGGGGCGGGATGAAATGGGTGGTTCCGCGGTACGAAACGTTCGACGAGTCGAGCACGACCGCGAGGCGCCCTGAGGCCGCTTCGGGGGAGAGCCCCGCGCCGCGCGTTTCCAGCTGGCCCGTGAGCTGAGTCGGCGGCAGGCGGTCGAACGGCAAGGCGGCCAAGTTGAAACGGCGGGCGGTGAGCGTCGCCACGTAGCTAGGCCGCGCCTGCAAGAGGTCGAGCGCCCCTTCGGCGCGCAGGTAGCCTTGGGCCGGGTGCCATGCCTGGGCGGTCGTCGTGAACTGCCCTTGGCGGGCCTGCGCCGCCACGTTGAGCGAGTCCCATCGCCGCCCGGCAAACGTTGATGCATTCAGTGCGAGGTCGAGCTCGGCGTCGGCGGATTGTCGGTCGAGGCCGCGTCCAGCGAAGCGGGCGGTTCCGGTGAGTGCGCTGGCGTATGGAAAGCCAGGAAACGGGCTCACATCAAGCGAGTCGGTCTGCACGTTCCCCCGATAGACGAGCTGCTGGTTGGGGCGGTGCGTCGTCTGAAACGAGCCCTGGATCGCGCCCGCGGTGCTCTGCGCGGTGAACTCGGTTTGCGTGCGCAGATTCAACGTATCGCCCGCAAACGGGAGTAGCCCCGTGCCGTAGAGCGACACGTCGACCGGTCCGGCGAGATCGAGGGTCGATACGGGTGCCGTGGGCAAGACGGCAAGGACGTCCGCCTTGGTGAGCCGGCTGTCCTTCAGGGCGAGCTCGTAGTCCAACTGGGACGGTAGGCCGGTCAGCGTGCCCTCCACGTTCAGTTGCGATGCGCCACGTTCCACTTCGATGGCCTCCAGGACCAGCCCCGAGGGCGGCCCGCTGATTTGGGCGGCTAGCGTAATCTCGTCGGCCAAGGGGAGGCGGGGAACGATGCGGCGGATCTCGTCAAAGTTGATCGTACTCGAAGCGATGTCGAGGTTCATCGCCGGGGCCGATGCCAGGTCGGCCCACGAGCTAAACCGGGCCAGGGTGGCATCCAGCGAAAGGTCGGTGTCGGCCGTCTGGAGGCGCAGCTGATTCAGCGTCCACGTGTCGGTCGAGCCGAGGATTTGCCCCTGCAACTGCCTCAACTGGACGTCGCGCGAGGGCACCGATCCCGACAAGGCGAGGATGTCCACGAGCTCATCCCCCGGCGTCCACTCGATGGTGGCGTGGGCGTGCAGGTCGTCCACCCGGGTGGACGAGTAGTCAAAGAGCCACTCCTGGTCGACCACCGCGGGCAGGGGGCCGTCGCGGGTGGTCGTGATCGTTCCATCGTGGATGCGGAGGTCAGCCAGCGTGAAGGCCGGCGGGCGGCGGGTCGAATCGGGGCGCGCCGCGGGTTGGGCAAACGCGCGCATCACGTTCCACTGGCCCTTTGCATCGCGGTGGAGGGTGAGCTCCGGGTGGAGCACCGAGATGGAGCGAAACGTTAATTGCTGGCTGAACAGCGCGAGCCATCGAGGCCGAGCGACGAGCGAGTCGATGGCGATCACCGTGCGGCCGGAAGGCGCCTGCACGCGGATGTCGCTGGCGAAGAGATCGTTGACGAGGTTGCCCTGCAGGGTCCCGATGTGCAGTGTGCCGGCGAAGCGGTCGTTAAACTGCCGCTGAATCTCCTGGCGGAGCTCATTCCGGCCCACCTGCGTCCGCGTCAGCGCAAAAAAGAGCACCACACCCAGGAGGGCCGTCAGGACGACAGCCTTCACCATGCGCCAGGGGATATGCAGAAGGGATCGAGCCACGAGGAACGGGTTCAAGAAACGGGGGAAGCGTCAGCGGACCGTCGTCTCCCCCGTTCATGGCCAGTTATCCAGAAACAGTATCACATAAATTTACAATTGCATTATGGCTTAGGTCCGCACACTTTTAGCAAAATCCCATGCGTGTTCTAGATCATCTTGGGGCGGGGCATCGATCACCCGCGCCTCTCCGATGCGGTCGAGCACAATAAATCGGATGGTGTCCCCCTTGTTTTTCTTGTCGTGTTGCATGGCCGGTCGGAGTTGGTCGAGAGAGAGCGAACTCGGGTCGCCTTCCACGGGGATGGTTCGAACCAGGGCATCGGCCCGGTCGAGGTTGAGCGACGGGTGAAGGTGATGAGAGAGGTGCAGTGCAGCGCGCATGCCCACAGCAACGGCTTCGCCGTGCGTAAAGACGCCATAGCCGGCTTCTCGCTCGATGGCGTGACCGAAGGTATGTCCGAAGTTAAGGATGGCCCGTCGGCCCTGTTCGCGCTCATCGTCGGCCACGACGTCGACTTTAACCCGGGCGGCCCGGCGCACCATCTCGGCGACGGCGTCGGTACGCCGTAGCAGAAGGTCGGTGATGTGGGCTTCCAGGAAGTCGACAAATGCCGGATCGGCGATGAGTCCATGCTTGATGACCTCGGCCATCCCGCTCGTCCACTCGCGCTGTGGAAGCGTATCCGTGGTCCGCACATCGGCAACGACCAAGTCCGGCTGGTAGAACGCGCCAATCAGGTTCTTGCCGGCGGCGTGGTTGATGCCGGTCTTTCCGCCAATGGAGCTGTCGACCTGGGCAACGAGAGAAGTCGGCAGGTGAATGAGGGGAACCCCCCGGAGCAGCGTGGCCGCGGCAAACCCGGCGAGGTCGCCCACGACGCCTCCGCCCAGCGCCAAAACGGGCGTCGACCGATCGATGCCCGCGGCGAGCGCTTCATCGTAGATCGTCTGCAGATGCTCGAAAGACTTCGTCGCCTCGCCGGGGGGAAGGACGATGTCGTGCGGCGTCCATCCGGCGCGCTGAAGGGCGGTGCGGAGCGGTGACCGGTAGTGGGCCGCCACGTTTTCATCGGTGATGAGCAGGCAGCGGCCGGGCGTAAGGTCCGCCTCGCTCAGCAGCGCGGGCGTGTCCGCCAGCGAGCGGAAGTGAATGGGGTAACCCCGCCCGTCACGGAATCGAACGTCGATGCGGTCGGGAGAAGAGATGTCAGCCATCTGGTCGATCGAGCCCTGTGAGCAATTCGGGAGATTCCCACACTCGCCAGCGCGTCGGATGATTCCACGCTGGCCGTGGCCTCCCTGTGCGCAGTAAACCCAAAGCATGGGCTGGACGTTGGCGGTAGCCCGGTACGTCGAAAAGCGTCGACTCCACCATGCCGCTCGATCCGGTTTTAGACGTTGCGAAGCGACTCAGCGGGCGAGCGCTCGATCCGGGCGCCATCGCCGTGGATGCCACCGTTGGCAACGGGCACGACACGCTCTTTCTGGCGCGTGCCGTCGGGCCCAGCGGCCGCGTGTATGGGTTCGACGTGCAGGAGGCGGCTATCGACCGGACGCGCCAGCGGCTGACGACGGCCGGGGTCGCCTCGCGGGTGACGCTTATTCGTGACGGGCACGAAACCATGGACCAACACATGCCCCCCGAAGCACGCGGCCGCGTCGCAACGGTCATGTTCAATCTGGGCTACCTTCCAGGGGGCGACAAGGCGCGGATCACTCGGCCCGCCACCACGGTTGCTGCGCTGGATCAGGCCTGCCGCTATCTCCAGCCGGGTGGTGTCATCACGGTCGTCCAGTACGTCGGGCACGAGGGCGGTGCAGCCGAAGCGCAGGCCGTGGACGAGTGGTCCAAGGCGCTGGATCAGACGGCGTATCAAGCCCTCATGTATCGGTTCATCAACCAGCGCAACGCCCCGCCGCGGCTGCTGGCGATCGGCCGCCGATAGCACGATGGTGGTCCCAAGAGCCGACGACGAGAAACACCCACTCGCGGCGATGCCGGGCGGCGGGGAAACGGCGGGGCGGCCCGGCAGAACCTTTCGGGTCGC
>JAAAPH010000131.1 GCA_009908415.1 Bacteroidota bacterium | reverse complement strand
AGACTGATTGTAGTTCGACGACTGCATAATCTCCACGTTGTTGCTAGAACCCTGGATAAACACGCCAGGACTGCCGCTCGGGCCGGTTACCATGTTGCCTATTCCATCCTGCGTGATACCGACATCGTTCCGCTGACTACCAGAGCCCAATACGTCGACAGTGGCCTTGTTGCTGCTGCCATACTGGCCGAGGGCGACCTCGTTATTGTAGCCTTCGAGGTAAATCTCAGCGTGCATGTCGTGCTCCTGGCGCACGGCCACATCGTGAGCCACGCCATACGAGCTGGCTTCCAGGTAGCTGTCGGTGCCCTGTACGGCTTTCGTGACGAGGCGCTGGCCGTCCTGGCCGATGTCGGCGTAATTGCCGCCATTCTGGTCTAACTCCACGACGTTCCATCGGGCCGTGTTCACTTGTTCGATGGAGGCTTCGTTGCCGTCGCCCACTTGCTCCAGCGCCGAGTAGTTCGACGTAACGTCACCGATCGAGACGTCCGTGATGGCATTGCCGTTGATGAAGTTGTTATTGCCGACGAACGTCACGCCCGGAAACTGCGCGGAGGCCGTACCGGCTGTGAGAAAGAGTGCGAATACAAATGCAATTAAGCGTTTCATTAGGTATAGCTTTCCGATCTGAAGATAGGGAGATGTGTGCAATGTGGAAATAACCCACCGTCCCCCGCATCAGTGCGGGGGAACGGGGTGGGTCAGTGATCAGCCAAAGCACTCGGCTTAGTTCGACTGCGTCACGTCGATGACGTTGTTGTCACCCATGACCATGTTGGTCGACACGTGACCGGTTCCGGTCTGCATCACGTCCACCATGTTGTCATCGCCGATGATCGCGAGGCCGTCGGAGTCGAACCGCCCGGCCATCGGGCCGTCGACGAGGTTGCCGCTACCATCTTGCATGATGGTGATCTTGTTTCCAACACCATCGAAGCCAGCGTCCACGAGGTTGTCATCACCGTGCTGCGTCATCGTGAACTTGTTGTCGTCCACGCCGCCTGCGCCAGAGAAGATGTTGGTGGACCCAGGACCTGTGCCACGCGCGTTCAGGTACAGCTCGTTACCAGCGCCGGTCTGATCGGCCGTGATTTCGTTGTAATCACCGTCGACCTCGATGCGCTGAGCGTTGTCACTGCCGAACTGCTGAACGTCGATGTCATTGTAGTCACCGCGCAGGACAGCAACGGAGGCGTCGTTTCTCTTGCCGCCCGTACCACCGTTTTCCCTGGCCTGATTGACATCAACCTCGTTGTAGTTACCGGTGCTTCCGAACAGGCCAATCTCGATCGTGGCCGTATGGAAGTCGGGCGTCTGGTAATTGGCGCCGGAAAGCTGACGGAGACCAACCTGGTTCCCGTCACCGGTGATGTTGACCGTCCCGTCGCCAAATTCCTGCGTCATGCCGACGACGTTGTCACTCCCGTAGATGTCCAGGTCGAAGGCGGTCAGGGAGTTTTTCTGGTTGGCACCGGACCCACCTTTCGTTCGAGTGGCCCAGTCTACCAGCGCGTTCCGGTCGCCTTTCATGTAGACGTCGGCCACGCCACCGCCGTTCTGGGTTTGGATGCTGCTGTAGTTTTCGTCGCCAACCTGCTTGATGGTGGCGCTGTGCCCATCGAGGAAATCGTCGCTCTGGTTGAGCTCGCTGTAGTTATCCTGCCCATTCTGTGTGACAGTAGCATCAATGCTGCTTCCAGACTGATTGACGATGGACTCGTTGTCTTGCGCGAACGCAATACCCGTCGAGAAGACGAGGGCGAATGCTAGGGTGAATAGCTTTTTCATAGCTATGGTACCTCTCTTGTTATCGGTTGTGCATGAATGTTGCGCCGCCGAAACGCGGCGCAGGAGGAACAAGGGAGGTGCCGTTGAGATACCGAAGCGTATGTGCGGCTCGGCATTCGGGCGGCACCGGCGACGTTCGTGGGGTTCCCTCTCGGCGTGTCCTCAGGCACACCGAGCCGCCGCGAGCGTCGCTTTTCTGTGCTACACCTTTGTGGGTAGCATCAAGCTGTAACAATCAATTAGGGATGTCCTCACCTCCGGGTGTCATATTTGGTGAACGAGGGGTGCGCTAAAAGAGCGAGTAGTACGTAAGACCCAGTTCCAGCCCCCACACGCTGTCCGGCACGCGGCCGATGTCGGCGCCATCGAGCCGGTCATCCAGCGCGTAGCGGGTGTGGACGCCGGCGCGAAGGCCGAGGCGCGGGGCTGCCATAATCTCCAGCCCTGCCCCACCGGATACGTGCGGCGAGACGTCGTCTTGAAGCGAAAGCGTGGTGAGCGATTGCGCCGTGGCTCCCGCGCCGATTTGCAAGTAGGGTGACACGCGGCTCCGCGGGAGCACGTGGTAGTCGAGCTGCAGCTCGGCCATCGCCGTCCAGTCGTCGAACGCGTCGCGGGCGGCGAGGCGGCCGGCGCTCATGCTCAGGCCCATGCCCCATCGCTCGCCGAGCGCGGTGCGCACGCGGAGGCCGCCCATTGGGCGCGTCTGCGGGTTCTGGTAGTCGCCGCTGTACTGCTGGGCGCCCGCGCTCAGGCCAAAGCTCGTTCCCGCGCGCTGGTTGGACGCCACTGGCCGGTCGAAGATGTCGCGCGTCTGGGCCTCTTCCACGGATTCGTCATATGACTGGAACGCCCGGCTTAGCGTATCGGCCGGGTTCTGCAGGCCCCAGACGCCCCCGCGCACGCCTTCAATCACGAGGCCCTTCACGGCTTCCTCAATGGCCGCCGTCACGGCCATCACACCGGGCTCGTTGTACGTGTAGCCGGCCTCCGTCTCCAGCAGGCGGTCCTTGTCGACGAACAGGAACGCGCCACCGTCCGCTTGCTGCGAAAGGATGGTTTTCGTCGTGTGCACCGTCTTCAGGATGCGGCCGCTCTGTGTGGACACGGCGCGTAGGTACACGGTCACCTGGTCCTGCCGGAACTCGCCGGAGGCGCCGATGCCGAAGAAGCGCGCGCCGGCGCCGCCCGTCATCACGTTCGTGTCGTAGCCCACGATGCCGCCCTCCAGCATGACGCCGGCGTAGAGCAGCGGCGGTAGCGAGCCGAGCGATTCGCCGTTCGGCCCCTGGTGCTGCGCGCGGATCGATTGGATGATCTGCCGCTCGTTCAAGAGGTTCGACAGCCCCTCGCGCTCGATGGTCGTGAACCAGCCGGACTCTTCCAGCGCGCGCAGCAGGATGGAGGTGCCGCCCTGCGTTACGGCCGTCGAGAACGTCGAGGCGCGCTCGGAGGCCTTGTACTGGCCCGTCTGGTCGCGGAAGCGGTAGACGGCGGCCACGATTTTGTCTCGGGGCGGCGGCAGTTCGTTGAGCGACGACTTCGTTTCGCTCTCGAGGCCGGGGCGCGCCTGCTTCACCTCAAACGGCGCCATGTAGTTGGCGCAGCCGCTCACGGCCAGTCCGGCCAACGTCAGCAAAAGCAGCCAGGCGATTTGAAGCGTGCGCGTGCGGTGCATCGTATTCATATGGCAGAAAGGAGCAATGAGCAGATCGTGCGGAGGAGGACGGCGCAGCGTGTCTCAACCTTAAAAACCGGGGATCGTGATGGTCGACTCATCGCCCGTCAGCTTATTGAACACTTTGATGTTGATGCCGTCGAGGCCGGGCGTAATGTCCACGGTGAACTCGCCGAGGTCGTAGGAGCCCTGCTCCTGCAGGTTCAGGTTGCCGAACCGATCGGACACGAGCTCACGCGAGAGCTGGCTCAAGATTTGGCGCTGCAGGCCGTTCTCGAAGTCCTCCAGCGGGTCGCGCCGGAAGCGGTCGCGGCCGGAGTCCTGAAACGCGTTCTGCGTTTTGGCCGAGCTGAGCATCCACTGGTAGTTGACGGGCGAGCCGCCAAACGCGGGGTTCTTCGGCGTGTACACCAGGTCCTGCGCCTGCGCCGACGCGCTGAGCCCGAGGCCCAGCAGCGTGGCGAGCACCAGCATGCGCCCGGCGCGGACGAACATCGATGTCATTGTGCACAAAAGAGTCATGGTCAGTAGGCATTCATGGAAAGATTCGATTGCAGGCGGCGCTGCGTCATGTAGACGGCACGCTTCGCGGCCTGCTCGATAATTTCGTATCGGGGCTGCAGGCGGGTCTGGAATACGATGTTCTGGTTGACGCGCACCACCACGCGCGTGCCAAGGCTGGGCATAGGCTGCTCGCTTACGACCACCGTGTAGTAGTAATCCTTCTCGGGCGCCGTCCAGCGGTCATAGAAGGCGTCGTAGAAGTCGCGACCCGCCTTGGTCTGCGTCTCGTCCGTCACAAGGCCCGTGATGGTGGGGCCATCGTCATCGCCGGCATCTTCCGGGATCGCGCCCGACACGGCCGCCTCGAACGACGACATCTCGGGCGCTTGCTCAGATGCGCCGGCAGCTGCGGCCTGGCGGGACGTGGACGCGTTGTCGGTGGATGTGGCCAGTTCCGCGAGGCGACGCAGGGTGGCGCGAGCCTTCGGCGTCAAGTCCGTGCTATCCGTCGGCGTCGCGTCGGCACGCTCGGACGTATCGGCCGCGGCCGCAGCGGGCAATGCCTTCGCCACGCCCGTACTCCCCGAGCCGGGAGCCGCAGTGGACGCATCGGCCGTCGAGTCGCCGGTCGCGGAGGCGTCGTCTCCGGAGGCGCGCGCCGCTAGGGTCGAAGGATTGGGGGGCGGCGCGATGGGGAGAGAGTCGGTCAGGCGGGGCGCATCGCCTGTCATGAGGACATCCTGCGGAGTGACCTGTGGAGGCACAGGGCGTTGCGGCGCGCGCTCGGTACGATCGAGAGGGCCGGTCGAGCGCGTCCACAGCAGCCCGGCGATCACAAGTGCGCTGGCTGCTCCAACTGCGATCCAGAACTGAGGCTCCGTAAACGCACTGCGCACGGTTCGTTTAGGGGAAGACATTCGCGTCACGGGACAGTGAGCAGAAATACAAATCAAAACGGGCTGTGTCATGCGCGTCTTCCGCTTGTCTCACAGCGATCACGTAGCTATGAGCCGCCCTGACGAGCCAACTACTCTTTTGGATGAGGGGTCGCCTATCGATTTGGAACGTCTGGTGTGTAACCCACGGCGGCTGGGCGCTCATACACCGCTGTCGCATGTTTCTAAAATGCTCATCCGGTGGTTTGCTGCCAGTGTAAATTAAAAGTACGAACGGTGGGCGCAGCGACATAGATCTTTGGCTGTGATGTGCTGTGCCACGTACGGCAAGTCGTCCAGCTCACGTCGTCGACGCATCACCACCCGTGTGCGGAGCGCGGTTTCCGTCCGTGCAATCCGAGCGGCCTGCGCACCTGGGGTCACCATGCCCCGGACGGTGGAATAGTGCTCCTGACCTCCTCCCGCCACAGCACCGCGCAGTCGATGTCTTCCGTCCTCTCAAATCGCATCTCGGATAACCTACCCAGCTCTCTCGGGCTAGAGTAGATCCCGTCGCGGCGCAGTCTGCCGGCACGATTGCCGACACCTACACGCTGGAGGTGCGCATCCTTGGCTATCGTCCGCCGGAGCGCTCGGTCGACGTCACCAACCTGCTGGGTGCGATGCACGTGCATCACCTGAAAGCGACGAATCTGATCTCGGGGCAACTCCTGGCCCGCGCCGGTGCGCGGCTCCTCTGCCCACCTCACCGTCGTGTGTGGTGAGTATGCACGATCCGCGCCGGTGCGCGCCCGGATTCATGCGACCTGTATCGGCGATTCATGGAGAACGCCGGGTGGCTCTGCGTGCATACGCTACACGCTTCTTGCTTTCGACTTGCTCAAGACCAGGTATGGACGAACCGACACGACCTGAACACGAAAACGGGGCCGCCGAGCAGCCCTTTTCGTGCCCCGAGTGTAATCGCACAGTGGGCCACGCGAATGTGCTGACGGGCGACTTCTCCTTCGAGGATGTGACGCCGATGTCGAGCGGCCCGGATGGCCTTCCAGAATTCAAGGAGACGGGGCTCAGAGACGGCCCCCAGAAGGCCATCGAGCTGCGGTGCGATTACTGCGGGGCCGAATTCACGCTCGGGGTTGAGACCGACGCGTAAAGGCGTGGGGTCAGCCCCGCACGGGCTCACGGGGCCGGCGGGCGGCGCAGCACGTCGATGACGGCGTCTACGGTGTGATCCTCGGCGCAGCGGGTGACGAGGGCCGCCGTGGTCAGAACCGGTCCGGGCTGCAGGATCTGCCGGCCGATGCGGGCCACGCGCTCGTCGGCGCGGGCGATCGCCGGCTGCTGCGCGTCGCGGTCGAGCGGGGCCAGGCGGCGGGCCGTGCGCCATGCGATGTGCCGCGCCCCCTTCAGGCCTGCTGCGGCCACCAGTTCATCCGTGCCGCCGCCGATTACGTCGAGCACGCCGAGCCAGGGCGAGACCGCACTGAGGCGAGCCTGCACGCCGTCCAGCATCTCGATGAGCACGTCGTTGATCGCGCGAAAGTCGCGCTCCAGCCGCGCGAGTTCCGGGCCGGGACTGACGCGGGCGGCGGCGATCCCCAGGTCCAGGTTGATGTGCGCGTTCATGCCCAGCAGCAGGTGCTGCAGGATGAGCGGGCGCCACCACGTGGCGGCGTCGAAGGCCACCTGCCAGCATCGCGTCGGCGCGTGTCCATTGCGGTGCCGGTGGACCGCTGCGAAGTAGCGGTTGGCGAAGCGGACGTCGAGCTGCTCCATGCGCGGGCCGTCGTCGAAGCGTCCCTGCGCGATGCCGTCCTTCACACGGATCGTGACGTTGCGGTACAGCGCCGCGAAGTAGCCGAGGCGGCTGCTCTCCCGCCGCGCCCGGTCGATGATCTGGTCCAGCAGCGCGATGACGTCGTCGATGGTATGGGCGCGCACAGCACTCGGGTTCATGACAGGGGGAATACGCGTGGCCGGCGAGCTACGTGACGACGTTCAACCAGCCGCCGTCGACGTAGTAGGTGGCGCCGAGGCAGTAGCTTGCGCGCGGCGAGCAGAGGAAGACGAAGAAGTCGGCCAGCTCCTCGGGCGAGGCGAACCGACCGATGGGCGTTTTCTCCTCGGCGACGGCCGTGAGCCAGTCCGTCCAGTCGTCCGGTGTGGTGGCCGTGGCGTCGCGGGCGGCCGCTTCCCACGGGGCCGTCTGCACGAGGCCCGGATTCACGCAGTTGACGCGGATGTTATCGCCGGCTACCTCGTTGGCGAGGCACTTGGACAGCATGGCCAGCGCCGCTTTCGTGACGTTGTAGATGGGCTCGTGGCCGAGCGGCTGCCGCGCACAGATCGAGGCGTTGTGAAGGATAACGCCCCCGCCGCGGCGGCGCATCCCCGGCACGAGCCCGCGCGCCAGCCGGACGGCCGCCATCACGTGCAGATCCCAGTACTGCTGCCACTTCGCGTCCGGCGCGTCCAGGATCGTCTCATGGGTGCCCGTGCCCGCATTGTTGATCAGCAGGTCCGCGCCGCCGAACGTCTCCTCCACGGCCTCCACCAGCCGGTCGAGGTCGTCCGGGTCGGTCACGTCGGCCCGTACACCACGTGCATCCACGCCGAACGCATCGCGGATCTGTTGTGCGGCGGCCTCCGTCTCGGTAGCATCGCGGGCGCAGAGCGCGACGTGCACGCCCTCGGCAGCCAGCCCGTCGGCAACGGCACGCCCGATGCCAGCGGTACCTCCAGTGATGACGGCGACCTTGTCGGTGAGCTCCAGGTCCATGGGCGGAACGGGTCGTGAGCGGGGTGCGTGCTGCCAAGATAGGCGTTAACGCATTGCTTCGCGAGGCCCGCGCCATCCATCAGGCCCCGGAGGCCGCGACGGGAGTGGGCTGGTCGTTGGGGGTGGGGGCGCCGGCGCCGGATGCGGCCCGGGGGTGCGCGTCCAGGGTGAATTGCTCCACGGTATCCACGAGGCTACTCGACAACGTACTGATCTCGTCGGTGGAGCGGGCAATCTCGGTGATGCCCCGTGCTGTCTGCGACGTGACGGTGGAAATGCCTTCAATACTGCGCGAGATCTGCTCGCTCGTCGTTGACTGCTGCTCGGTGGCCGCCGCGATATTGTCGATGGCTTCCGAAACCTCCTGCACGTTGGCAATCATCTCGTCGAGGGCCCCATTAGCCTGGTCGGCCAGTTTGATGCCGCTCTGCACTTCATCGCGTCCCTCGTTCATGGCGGCCACGGCTTCACGCGTCTCCATCTGTACCGACGTGATCATGTCTTCGATGCGACCGGTGGCTTGCGCGGTCCGCTCGGCGAGGTCGCGCACCTCGTCAGCCACCACGGCGAATCCTTTGCCGTGCTCGCCGGCTCGCGCTGCCTCGATGGCGGCATTCAGCGCGAGCAGGTTCGTCTGGTCGGCAATCTCGTCGATCGTCGCTACGATCTCGCCGATTTCTTCGCTGGAGGCGCCCAGTTGATCGATGGTCTGGGCGGAGCGCTGCACGACGTCGCCGATCTGCCGCATCTTCTGGACGGTTTCCAGCACGATCTCGCCGTTTTTGTGCGCCGTCGCCTTGGTGCGCTCAGCCAGCCGCGAGGTGTGCTCGGTCGTCTGCGCGTTGTCGACGATCGTGCGCGACATCTCCTCCATCGCCGACGCGACCTCCTCGGCTTGCGCGGACTGCTCCTCGGCGCCGGCCGCCATCTCGTCGGCCGTGTCGGAGATCTGCGTCGAGGTGGATGAGAGTTGGCCGGTGGCTTGTGTCACCTGCTGGAGGAGACGCCGCAGGCTGTCGACGGTGTCCGCCAGCCGGCGCCGCAGCTGGGCGATGTCCTCATCGTCGCTCTCCACGGTGATGTCGATCGACAGGTCTCCCTCGGCGATGCGCTCCAGGGCTGCCGAAATCGACGCCGTCTCGCGACGCAGCGTCTGTCGGACGCGCTGGTTTTCCAGGCGCGCGTACTTTTCGTTGATGAGCACGGCTGCCGCCTCCGCCGCATTGTTGACGAACCGCTCATCGGCCGCGTCGAATGCCACCGTGCCTTCCTTATCCGACAAGTAGAGGTTGCCAAGCGCCTGGCCCTGGTACACGATGGGGGCCGCCAGGAGCGACTGCATAGGCGGGTGGCCGTCGGGGAATCCGATGGAGGCGCTGTGCTGGCTCATGTCGTCCAGGCGCAGCGTCTCCTGGTGCGCGTGGATGTGGCCGAGCAGGCCCTTCCCCTCCGGCAGCCGGCCGATACGGTCTTTCTGCTCTTGCGTCATGCCCAGCGTGAAGAATTTGGACACCGCACCTGCATCGTCAAAAATGCTGAGCGCTGCGTACCGCGCCTGCGTCGCATCGCGAACCTCGCCCAGGAACGTGCGAAAGGCGGTGTCGATGTCTTCCTCCCCGCTCGTGCGATTCATGAGCTGGGTGATGGCTTTGGCGTCCTTCACGCCACGCCTGACGGCGTCAGCGAGTGTCCGAAGGGGCGCCGCAATGGATCCCATCAGGCCCGTACTGGAGACCGCCTCCAGGTGCTTTGGGGCGTCGGGCGCGCCGTCCAGAACAGCCGCTGCCGCGCGGCTGACGCGGGACGCAGCGCCGTCCATGCGACGCGCCACGTGCCAGCCCAGTCCGCCTGTGACGAGTAGGCCCGCGGCGATGAAGCCGGCTGCCATCGCCCCAGAAGCCACGAGACAAGCGCCCACACCCGCTCCCACCCCGACAACGGCGCTCATGCCGTGGGTGAGAAGCAGTGGGCGCATCAGCGACCCGGGCCCGTGCCCGTCATCGGGGTTGGGTGGATCATGGGAGCGCGGAGCGTCCGCGTCAGAAGGAGTCGAGCGCGATGTGGTTCCGTTCGCAAACGAGCACATAGGCGTTGCATGAGCGCATGATCGAGGGCTGCAGAGAGGGTGGGGGTAGCCCTATCATCGGAAGATGCAACGATTTTGTTAAATACAGGCAAAAGATCTGCCTCTCCGCTGCTCATGGATGAGACGTCCCGAGGAGCTATTGCGCGCACCGTTCGTTTCTGCCATGCTCACGCCTGCCGAAGTGCGCTCCGCGGCCTCATCTTCGTCTTCTCCAACTAGCCTCCACGTCGTAATGTCCACTTCCTCCCCGCACGGCCCCGCGCCGTCCAAGCGCATCATCGCGCGTGATCTGCTCCTTTTTCAGGCGAAGCTGTGGCTGGACGGCCTCAAGGACATCGTGCTCTCGCCGCTTTCCATCGGGGCTGCGTTGCTCGATGTGCTGCGCGGGGCCGGGCAGCCGAGCTTCTTCTACCGCGTACTCCAATGGGGCGAATGGTTTGATCAGTGGTTGAACCTGTACCACGCTTCGCAGCGCGCCCCGCATCGCACGTCCGGACTGGTAGGCGACGACGGGGATGAGATGACACGTCCGCTGGAGATGTGAGCGTGCGGGCAGCACCGTAGGGGCAAATAGAAAAAGCCCGACCCGTCGGGGGTCAGGCTTTTTCGTCGAAGCCGCTAGGAGGCTAGGGTTACTGCACGTTGCGCAAGCGCCGCACGTTGACGGCGTTCAGCCCCTTGGGCGTCTCCTCAACCTCGAATTCTACCTCTTCCCCGTCACGGAGGTCTTCGCCGGGGACTTCGCTGTGATGGACGAAGACATCTTTGCTCCCATCACGGGGCTCGATGAATCCGTATCCTTTTTCGCTGCTGAACCACTTAACTGTTCCTTCTTGCATACTACCTGTTGGGTATGGTATTTCACTGCTGGCCGTGCCCAGAATACTGACCCCGGTACACCGCGCGGCAGTGAGTCGTTTTGGAGTTATCGATCACGTAACAATACTCTTTCTGCGCGGGATGGTTCGCCGCATGCCCAAAAATGCGCGAGCGCACCCGTCTAACTACCCCTTAAAACCGCAATGAACCGTCTGATGTGCTTTCTTTTCTCCCCCCACCCGGCGCAGTCGTGCGGCGTGGCCGGCGTGCTGTTCCTCGCGCTCATCCTGCTGGCTGGGTGCGAACCATCCCCCTCGCCTGCAGACGACGTGCGCCGTATCAAGCAGATAAGCGCAGCGCGGGCCGAGGCGTTCAATAACAGCGACGCCGAGGGGATCGCTGTGCACTTCGCCGAGGATGCTGTCCTCATGGCCCCCAACCGTCCGGCCGCCACCGGACGCAAAGCGGTCGCGGCCTACTACCAGTCGATCTTCGACGCGTACGAGACTACGCTCACCAGCGGCTACGAGCACGTCCTGGTCGACGGCGACCTAGCGTACGGCCGCGGCATCGCCGAGGTCACGCTGACGCCCAAGGGCGGCGGAGAGCCGATGACGTCGACCTCGAAGTATCTCAACATTCTCGAACGGCAGGCAGACGGCACCTGGAAGACGACCCACGACATCTGGAATGCAAATGAGGCCGCCGCGGACGAATGAGGCACCGGCACGCAGAAGAGAAGGTGGGCCCGGCAGGATTCGAACCTGCGACCAATCGATTATGAGTCGACTGCTCTAACCGCTGAGCTACGGGCCCATTGAAGCGACGTCTGTGGGCACTGGCAGAACGCCGGATGAGTTCCCACACCGAGACCGTCGGGGGGCTCGTCCGGTCCTACGGCCCCTCGGCCTCCTCCTGCGACCGATGGTCAAAAAGCAGTAGACCGTCGAAGGCAGAAGGGCTATGCTATGAGCCTCACCTCGCGCCGCGCTCATCTCGTTTCACCCCCTGCGCCTACACCCATGCATGTGCCCATCCGCTCCTGTTGGGTTCTCACCCTGTGCATTCTTCTGGCAGGATGCACCGTAACCCGGCCCCTCCCGCACACAGGAGATTCCCGATCACCTACGGAACGCCACCCACTCGACGCCGCGCTCTTCCATCTCCGACCGGAAGTGGCGCGCGTCCGAGCCATCGAGACGCGGCGTCGACTCCGTGGGGTGCTCGATGGGGTTCTGATCGGAAGCAGCATCGGCGTGCCGTTGTTTGCGGTGACGACGGCCGTGGGCGTCGTGCGTGAGGGCAACGGCGGCACCATCGTGCCCAATTGGCTCGGCTATGCCACCGCCGGGGTGTCGGCCGCCGCCCTTGTCGCATACGGCGGGGCCCTCATCGGGCTGATCAGAGGCCGCACGGTGCGCTACGAGATCCAGTCCGCACCATCGGAGGCGCCGCGCTCGGCGAGCCCATCACCCCGCTAGAGTGCATCGTGCGCCTCGGCGACCTCGGTGAACGCGGCGATGGCGCGGTCGAGCTGCTCGCGCGTGTGGGCGGCCGACATCTGCACGCGGATGCGCGCCGCGCCCTTCGGCACGACGGGGTAGCTGAAGCTGATGACGTAGATGCCTTTGTCGAGCAGCTCGTCGGCCATCTGGGCAGAGACCTTCGCGTCGTACAGCATGATGGGCACAATGGGGTGGTCGCCCGGCTTGATGTCGAAGCCGCGCTCTTCCATCTCCGACCGGAAGTAGCGCGCGTTCGTCCAGAGCTGCTCGCGGCGGTCTCCGCTCGTCTGCAGCATGTCGAGCACCTGGAGGCTGGCGTTCGCGATCATGGGGGCGACGGCGTTGGAGAAGAGGTACGGACGCGATTTCTGGCGCAAGAGGTCGATGATCTCCTGTCGGCCCGTCGTAAAGCCGCCCGTCGCACCGCCGAGCGCCTTGCCCAGCGTGGAGGTGATGATGTCGACCTCGCCCAGGACGCCCTTCGCCTCGCTGGCGCCGCGGCCCCCCTCGCCCATGAAGCCCGTGGCGTGGCACTCGTCCACCATCACGAGCGCATCGTACTCATCGGCGAGCGTGCAGATTTCGTCGAGCTTGGCCGCGTCGCCGTCCATTGAGAAGACGCCGTCCGTGGCGATGAGGCGGATGGTGGCGTCCTGCGCATCCTGCAGCTGCGTCTCCAGGTCGTCCATGTCGCTGTGGTCGAACACGTAGCGGTCCGCCTTGCACAGCCGGATGCCGTCGATGATGGAGGCGTGGTTCAGCGCGTCGCTGATGATGGCGTCGTCCTCGCCCAGGATCGTCTCGAACAGGCCCGTGTTCGCGTCGAAGCACGAGTTGTAGAGGATCGTGTCGTCCGTCTCGTGGAAGGCGGACAGTTCGTCCTCCAGCTGCTTGTGGACGGTCTGCGTCCCGCAGATGAAGCGCACGCTCGCCACGCCGAAGCCATACCGGTCGACGCCGTCTTTGGCCGCCTGCTCGATGGCCGGATGGTGGGCAAGGCCGAGGTAGTTGTTCGCGCAGAAGTTGATGACGTGCTCGCCGGGCTCAACGGTGATGTCGGCGTCCTGGGGCGAGCTGATCACGCGCTCCTCCTTGTAGAGGCCGGCGTCGCGGATGGCCTGCAGCTCCTCGCGGAATTCGGACTGGGCGGTGGCGGGCATGGTGGCGTCAGGCATGGCGGTTTGGATTGTGGATTGGAAGGTTGAACGTTGACACGTTGAACGTTGACACGACGATGCGTTCGCGCCTTTCTCA
>JAAAPH010000514.1 GCA_009908415.1 Bacteroidota bacterium | reverse complement strand
GGGACGAGGCTGCGTTTGGCCCCGACGCCGACTTCGACCCGGAGGCGCCCCCCTTCTTCCGCACCATGAAGGAGCTAACGATCTTCGGCTACTACACATCCGAGATCGGCGCCAGTCAAGAGCTCCGCTTCGACCCGGTGATGGGCCGGTACGACCCGTGCGTGCCCTTCGAAGAGATCGGCCGCACGTGGGCCTGAGCCTCCTTTTCCGTTCCCTGTAGCACCCGACACGACGCCTCTTATGAAGAACGTAAACATCGCCCCGCAGCAAGAAGAATACGACGCCATCGTGGTGGGCTCCGGCATCACGGGCGGACTGGCCGCCAAGGAATTCACCGAGAAGGGCCTCAACACGCTCGTGCTGGAGCGCGGCCGCGAGGTCACGCACGGCGACGACTACGTCACGGAGCACATCAACCCGTGGGAGATGCCGCTGCATGGCCGCGGCAGCGAGAAGGAGTTCGAGCGCGAGTACCCGATGCAGTCGAAGGCCGGGCCGTTCAACGCGTACAACAAGCACTTCTTCGTGAAGGATACGGAGCATCCGTACACCATGGCGGACGACACGGACTTCCTCTGGGTCCGGGGCTACCACCTCGGCGGGCGGTCCATCACGTGGGGCCGCCAATGCTACCGGTGGAGCGACCTCGACTTCGAGGCCAACCTGCGCGACGGCATCGCCGTCGACTGGCCCATCCGCTACGACGACATCGCACCGTGGTACGACTACGTCGAGGAGTACGCCGGCATCAGTGGGGAGAAGCTGGGCTTGCCCCACCTGCCTGACGGACCGTTCCTCCCGCCCATGGAGATGAACTGCATGGAGCGCCGCATCCGCGAGGACATCGAGTCGGCCTACGACAACCGGCACATGACGATCGGCCGCGCCGCCATCCTGACGCAAGCGCTGAACGGGCGGGCGGCGTGCCACTACTGCGGGCCCTGCTCGCGCGGGTGCACGCCCGGGTCGTACTTCTGCAGCCTCAGCTCCACACTGCCGGATGCGCGCGCCACGGGCAACATGACGCTGCGGTGCAACAGCATCGTCCACAGCGTGATCTACGACCCCGACACGGGCACAGCCTCCGGCGTCCGCGTCGTGGACCGCGAGACGAACGAGCAGCTGGAGTTCTACGGCCGCGTCGTCTTCCTCTGCGCCTCGGCGCTCGGCTCGACGAAGATCCTGCTCAACTCGACCTCGTCGCGCTTCCCGAACGGGCTCGCCAATTCCAGCGGGCAGCTGGGGCGCAATATCATGGACCACCACTTTAAGGTGGGCGCGACGGCGACGTTCGACGGCATGGAGGACCAGTACTACTACGGCAACCGCCCGAACGGCATCTACATCCCGCGCTTCCGCAACCTTGACGGGCAGGATGGCGACGTCGATTTCATCCGCGGCTACGGCTATCAGGGCAGCGCGAGCCGCTCGGGCTGGGGGCGCGCGCTGGGGGATACGGGCTTCGGCGCCGACCTGAAGAACAGCCTCCGCGAGCCGGGCCCCTGGCGGATGGGCATGACGGCCTTCGGGGAGATCCTGCCGCGCGAGGACAACTACTGCGAGCTGGATCCCGACACGACGGACCAGTGGGGCATCCCGGCGCTGCGCTTCAACGTCTCGCTGGGCGAGAACGAAGCGCGGATGCGCGAAGACATGGCCACGCAGGCCGCCGAAATGCTCGAAGCGGCCGGCGGAAAGAACGTGACCACGTACGACGCCAACTACCGACCGGGCGAAGGCATCCACGAGATGGGCACCGCGCGAATGGGCCGCGACCCGCAGACATCGGTCCTCAACGCGTGGAACCAGGCCCACGACGTGCCGAACCTCTTCATCACCGACGGCGCCTGCATGACGAGCGCGGCCTGCCAGAATCCGTCGATCACGTACATGGCCCTCACCGCGCGCGCTGTCGATTACGCGGTGAAGGAGATGCAGCGCAACAACCTGTAAGTTGACCCCGGAGGGGCTGTGCTCCTTCCGCTCTTCCACTTTTCCTGCAGACCCCTTCAATCATTATGAACCGACGCCATTTTCTCTCATCAAGTCTTGCCGCCGCGGGTGCGGCCGTGCTGCCGACGGATGGATTTGCGGTTGAGGCCGTCGCGGCCCGGCCGGCCGAGCATGACTTCAACCTGAACTACGCGCCGCACCTCGGGACGTTTGACGAGCATGCCGGCTCCGACCCCGTCGACCAGATCACATTCATGGCCGAGCAAGGCTTTACGGCCTTCGAAGACAACGGCATGCGAGGCCGGTCGGTGAGCGAGCAGCAGCGCATCGCCGACGCGCTCCAGGAGCACGACATGCAGATGGGCGTCTTCGTCGCGCACGATATTCCGTGGGGGGAGCCCCGCCTCACGAGCGGCGACCCCGCGCACCGCGCCGCGTTTTTGGACGACATCCGCAGCTCGGTCGCGGTGGCCCAGCGCGTGAATGCCACGTGGATGACCGTCGTGCCGGGCCACGTGCACCCGAGACTGGACATGGGCTATCAGACGGCCCACGTCATCGACACGCTGCGGGAGGCCGCCGCCATCCTGGAGCCGCACGGGCTCGTCATGGTGCTGGAGCCGCTCAACACCCATACCGACCACCCCGGCATGTTCCTGACCGAGTCGCCCCAGGCCTATGCAATCTGCCGCGCCGTCGATAGCCCGGCGTGCAAGATCCTGTTCGATTGCTACCACCAACAGATCACTGAGGGCAACCTCATCCCCAACATCGACGGCGCGTGGGACGAGATCGCCTACTTCCAGGTGGGCGACAACCCCGGCCGCAACGAACCGACGAGCGGCGAGATCAACTACCGCAACGTGTTCAAGCACATCCACGAAAAAGGATTCGACGGCGTCGTGGGGATGGAGCACGGACAGTCCCAGCCGGGCCGGGCCGGCGAGCAGGCCGTCATCGATGCGTACGTCACAAGCGACGACTTTTAACGCATGAACCGACGCCACTTTCTTCACACAACCGCCGGGCTCGCCGCCGGCAGCCTCGCCTGGATGAGCGCCGGCTGCGCCTCCGACGGCTCCTCTTCATCGTCTAACGCATCCGGGGCCGCGCCTTCGTCGGGCACGAACCGGCTGCGTGCAATCGGGGTGCAGCTCTATACGCTGCGCTCGCTCATGGAGGACGACTTCGAGGGGACGCTGCGCGCCGTGGCCGACATCGGATACGACGAGGTCGAGTTTGCCGGTTATTACGACCGGAGCCCCGAGGAGGTGCGCGGGCTGCTGGATGAACTCGGCCTCGCGGCGCCCTCGACGCACGTCCCGCTCAACGCGCTTCGAGACGACCTCGACCGTGTCATCCAGACAGCACAGACGGTGGGCCACGAGTATGTGGTGTGCCCCTGGCTGCCGGAAGCCGAGCGCGGATCCATTGCAGGGTATCGCACGCTCGCGGAGCGCTTCAACGACGTGGGCCGCGAGATGCAAGCCGCGAACCTCCAGCTGGGCTATCACAACCACGCCTTCGAGTTCGAGATGATCGATGGGCAGCGGCCGTATGACGTGTTGCTGGACGCGACCGATCCGGCGTACGTGACCATGGAGCTCGATCTGTACTGGATCGTCGAGGCCGGTCACGATCCGCTCGCCTATTTCGAGCAGTATCCGGGCCGCTTTGCGCTCAGCCACGTGAAAGATCGCACCGAAGATGGCGCGATGGTCGCCGTTGGCGAGGGAGCCATCGATTTCACCACCATCTTTGCGCATAGTGACCAAGCGGGGCTCCAGAAGTACGTTGTGGAGCACGACAACCCCGAGGATCCGCTGGCAAGCATCCGGTCAAGCTACGACTACCTCAGCCAGCTCCGGTTTTAGCACCTGGCCCCCGTGATCCCATTCCCGTCCAATCAAAAAGGCCCGCCGTGAAGCGGGCCTTTTGCGTGAAGGCGTTCTATTTTGAGGGCATTGGCGCTACAGGGTCCAGCCTGCCCGGTAGTTGCGGTGCAGGTACTGGTTGGCATCAGGCACGTTGGTGATGCGCCCGGCTTCGCCGTCCCATTCGATTTTCTGGCCGGCTTTCAGCGCGACGACGCCCAGCAGCATGGTCTCGGTGAGCGGAGCCGCGTAGCTGAGCGGGCAGACCGCCTCGCCCTGCCCCTTGCAAGCTTGCACCCAGTTCATCTCGTGGCTTCCCTCGACGCGGGGGAACGTCTGCTCCACCTCGCGGGCTTCCTCCATGAGGTCGGCCGGCATGAGCCGCGGGTTGGTTCCGTACGTCTCGTGGAGCAGCTTGCCCTCGTCGCCGATGTACAGCACGCCCCCGCCGTCGGGAAGCTCTTCGTCGTCGGCCATCTCGTCCGGCTTGGGCGGCTTGAGGCCGCCGTCGTACCACGTGAGCGGAAGCGGGTCCCCGCCGTCCTGTGGGAACGTGAAGTTGATGATTTCGGCCTGCGGGAAGGACACGCCGTTGAAGGGCGTGGAGTTGGTTTCAATGGTGGACGGATAGCCCAGCTCCAGGGCCCACACCGGATGGTCGACCAGGTGGGCCGCCATGTCGCCGATGGCGCCGGTGCCGTAATCGACCCAGCCGCGCCAGGCGAAGGGATGGTACGCCGAATGATACTGGCGGAAGGGCGCCGGGCCGAGGAACAGATCCCATGAAATATGGTCGGGCAGCGGCGCGGGTTGTTCGGGCGCCTCGATGCCTTGCGGCCAGATGGGCCGGTTCGTCCACACATGCACCTCGCGGACGGTGCCGATCACGCCGGCGCGGATCCATTCGTTGACAAGGCGGGCATCATCGTTCGAGTGGCCCTGGTTGCCCATCTGCGTCACGACGCCGGTCTCTTCCGCTGTTTGGCGGAGCACACGCGCTTCGTGCACCGAGTGCGTAAGGGGCTTCTGGATGTACGGATGCATGCCCATCTTCATCGCCTGATTCGCGATGACCGCGTGCGTATGATCCGGCGTCGCGATGATGACCGCATCGATCTGGTCACCCATCTCGTCGAACATCACCCGGTAATCGCGATAGAGGGCGGCCTTGGGGTAGCGGTTGAACACCTCCTCGGACTTCTGGAAATCGATGTCGCAGAGGGCCACGATGTTCTCACTCTCTACGCTTTGGAGGTTGCTCGCCCCCATGCCTCCGACGCCCACTCCGGCAATATTGAGCGTGTCACTCGGGGCTTGATACCCGGGGCCGCCCAGCACGTGTCGGGGGACGACCATAGCGCCGAACGCAGCGGCAGAAGCGGTTCCAATGAAGTCACGACGAGAGAAGCCTTCAGAAGACATAGTAGGACTGGGGAGGTTAGGGGGGCGTCAAGTATCTGGCGCGCTGGATGCGATCTCAACATAATGACCGTACGGCAGATGCGCCACATTTGCAACGCAAAAAGGCCCGCCGCGAAGCGGGCCTCCTGCGCATGGATGCCAGTTCAGAGCGCACACCTCAATGCCGTGTCATCGCACGAGAATAGCGCGCTCCATGGCGCTGAATTCCTCACCGCGGACTTGGATAAAATACATGCCACTCGAAAGCCGGTCGGCCTCCAGCCGGAAGGTGTGCTGCGTATCCGGCGCGAGTTCGCCGTCGTGCAACGTGGCCACGCGCTGCCCCAACTGGTTGTAGGCAGCAACATCCACCTGCTGCGTTTCGGCAACCGTCAGCGAGAAGGTGGCCCGCTGGCGGAAGGGGTTGGGGTACGGCGCCACGATGTCGAAGGAACCGGCCAGTTCCACGACGGCCTCCACGGAGGCGCTGTAGGCAAAGCTGCCATCGAGGTCCACTTGCTTGAGCCGGAACGTGTGCGTACCCGGCTTCAAATCCTCCAGGCGGTGCGTGTATTGGTGCGTCTCACTGGTCGTGCCATGCCCTTCGACGAATCCGACGTTTTCCCACGTGCCCTCAGCAGCCTGGGGGGCTTGGTGCTGCACCTCGAACCCGGCATTGGCCGTCTCCGACGCCGTCTCCCATTCGAGGACGGCTTGGGAGCCGTACGAGGAGGGCTTCGACGATCCGTGCACCGTCGCCTCAAAGGTTACCAGCTCAACGGGAAGATCATCTCCCAGCGTCGTGATCGTTTCAATTTGCTCAATGCTGTACAGCATATTGTGCGCATACAGCCCGTCGTCCTTACAGAGCGGGTCGCCGTCGGCGCACGGCGTGTATGCGACGTTGGCCTCGTACGCCGCGCTCGACGACGCATCCCACATGCGAAACTGCAGCGACTCGCCGGCACGGTACCCGTCGGGGGTTTGGCTGTCGACCCCGGCGGCCGCAATGGATAGGCTTTCATCATTCCAGATGCCGCGGCCGACACAGGTCCCGTCGGCGGTAAACACCGCGATCTCATCGCCGGCCTCGATGGCTTCGCCGCTTACGACCGCCTGTACGGAAGCCGGCACGACAACCGTGGCGTTGTTGATGTTCTGCACGCAACTGTCGAACCCCTGCCCCCATGCGGCCGACGACAACAGGCACCAACCGGAGAAAAGCAGAAACAGCACAGCGGGAAGCTTTTTCGAAACGACCTTCATGGCACATCGGATTTCTGAACATCATCTTTCGGATCACTTTTACATGATCCAATCGATGTGCCAACAAATCACAGAGTGCGCCATACGTACCCAAAATCGCTTCTTATCGGGCCCAAAGCGCCACTAATGTCCTCTTTTGCCTATACTCGACATGGTACCGCGGAGAACGACGGAGCCTCACCCCTTCTTTTTGTTACGTTGGGTAAGCCTTTGGAAAGCTTTTATGCGTAAAATCGTAACACCACGCGACACCGAGGGCCGCGCCTCTTTCATTCGGAGGAGGCGATGCGCCGCACCAAGCAACGTGATCGACAACCAGAAGGCCGCGCGATCGGAACACACTTTTTAAACCACTCATTCCAAAACGAGACGCATTCCTGCCAACCTATTGTGCTCCTCCCGTATGTCACGCCCCCGCAGCTTTGACGAGCGCGAGGTGCTGAACCGGGCGCTCGACACGTTCTGGCGCCAGGGCTATGAAGCCACCTCGATGCAAGACCTCGTGGATGCGATGGGCATCAGTCGGGCAAGCCTATATAACGCCTTCGGCAGCAAGCATGCCCTCTTCATCGAGGTGCTGAAGCACTACGAGCAGCAGCGCATGCACCAGCTGGTAGAGCGCCTACGGGATGCGTCCGTACCGGCTGCCGAAGCCATCCGGGCTGTGCTGGAGGACGCCGCGGAGGACGCGACCGCGGCCAACGGACCGGGATGCCTGATGACCAACACTGCCACTGAGATGTGCGCTCGCGACACCGAGTGCGCCGAGCGCGTGCAGTCCACCTTCGCTCGCATCGAAGCCGCGTTCGAAGACGCCCTCCGGCGCGGGCAGGCCGCCGGCGAGCTGCATGTCGACGCCCCCCAAGCAACGGCGCGCTTTCTCACCAATAGCCTGCAAGGGCTCCGTGTGATGGCGATGGCGCACCCCAATCCATCGGCGCTGCGCGACGTGGTGAATGTAACGATGCAGGCCATTGGGTAAGCTTTTTCGCTCTTTTTGGAACGATCATTCCAAAACAAGATAATAGACGCCGCACCGTATCCTCATCCTCTGTACTCCCGCCATGAGCCTCCACCTTCTTGAGCCGTACTCGCTTGGCCCACTTCGCCTGCCCAATCGGGTCGTCATGGCGCCCATGACGCGCAACCGGGCGCAAGGCACCATTCCGAACGACCGGATGGCAACCTACTACCGCCAACGCGCCGACGCCGGGCTCATCATCACAGAAGCCACGCAGGTGACGCCGATGGGCCAGGGCTATCCGAACACGCCGGGCATTCACAGCGACGCGCAGATCGATGGCTGGCGGCACATCACCGAGGCCGTCCACGAGGCCGGTGGGCGCATCTTCCTGCAGCTGTGGCATGTGGGCCGTATCTCGCACTCGTCGTTCCACGACGGCGCGCGGCCCGTGGCGCCCTCCGCCCTGAGGCCAACGGGCCAGACCTTCACGGCCGAGGGCGAGCAGGTCCCATACGCAACGCCCCGTGCGCTCGACACGGACGAGGTCCCCACGGTCGTCGATCAATATCGTGAGGGCGCGGCGAACGCCAAGGCGGCCGGCTTTGACGGCGTCGAGATCCACGGAGCCAATGGCTACCTCATCGATCAGTTTTTGCAGAGCGGGACGAACCAGCGCACCGATCGCTACGGCGGCTCCACGGAGAACCGCACGCGGTTCTTGCTGGAGGTCACCGCTGCCGTGACGGACGTGTGGGACGCCGATCGCGTGGGCGTGCGACTCTCACCAGGTGGTACCTTCAACGATATGCACGACGACGATCCACTCGTCACCTTCGGATATGCGGCCGAACGCCTGACTCCATTCGACTTGGCGTACCTGCATGTGGTCGAAAACGAGCTGCCGAATGGCGCGCCGGTCTCTGCCTTCATGCGCGAGGCGTACGACGGCACACTGATCGTGGCGGGCGGCTACGATCGCGAATCCGGTGAAGAGGCCCTCCAGCAGGGCCGTGCCGACCTCATCGGGTACGCCCGGTACTTCCTGGCCAACCCCGATCTCCCGCGGCGGTTTGCGCTCGATGCGCCACTGAATGAGTGGGATCAGTCCACGTTTTACGGCGGCGGTGCCGAGGGCTACACCGACTACCCCACATTAGACGAGGCGACGGCCGACACCGTCCGCACTGAGGAGGACGGCCCGGTCCGCGAGTAGCGCGCCTTCCCCATCCGATTTCATTCCACCAACCATCACAACCTGCTATCGACATGGCTGAACACACCCTGACCTTTACCGACGACTCGTTCTCCGACGACGTGCTCAACGCCGACCAGCCGGTGCTCGTGGATTTCTGGGCGCCGTGGTGCGGCCCCTGCCGCGCCCTGACGCCGACCATCAGCGCGTTGGCCGAGGAATTCGAAGGCCGCGCCAAGGTGGGCAAGGTGAACGTCGACGAAAACCCGGAAACCGCTGTCGAGTACGGCGTCCGTTCCATTCCCACGTTGCTCATCATTCACAACGGCGAAGTGGTGGACCAAACCATGGGCGTCGTGCCCAAGGAGCAGCTCACCAGCAAGCTGGAAGCCGTCCTCGGCCAGCCGGCGTAAGCGCCAGACAAGACGGCTCGCCACCGAATGCGCGACGTGATCGCAGGGTCTCGGACGAGCGGCTGAGCGAACCTAAGGACCGGCCTGATGTTCGACCTGCACAGTTCAGGTTGCGATCTGTAAGCTGCTCCTCGGAAGGACGATGGACGGCAGATCGCAGCCTGCACGTATCTGGACGCCGACGACCACGACGACCGAACCGCTTGGCCCGTGAGTGAGCTGCTGTCATATCCTCCGTTTCCCGGCTTCCGCGACGAAGCGTTCGACTTCCTGCGCGCTCTCGCCGCGCACAACGAGCGCGAATGGTTCAAGGCCCGGAAGAGCATCTACGAGGATGAGTTGAAGGGACCGCTGGAGTGCTTGGTGGCGGACGCGGCGCGGCGGATGGATGCAGACAACCTCCCGCTCACAGGCCATCCGAAGCGGTCGCGCTTTCGGATTTATCGCGACACGCGCTTCTCCAACGACAAGCGGCCGTACAAGACGAACCTCGGCGTAGTGTTCGACCGGAGCGGCGCGAAGAACGAGCCCGGCGTCGTGTACGTCCACGTGGAACCCGGGCAGTGCTTTTTGGCAGCGGGCTTCTACCAGCCGGCGGTGAAATACCTGCGCCCCGTCCGCGAAGCCATCGTGGACGCCCCGGACCGCTTCGAGCAGATGCTTACGACGATGGCAGAGCGCGACTTGCCCGTCGGTCCGGGTGGCGATACGCTCACCGGCATGCCCCGCGGCTTTGCCGACCAGCGCGAGGCGCCGGTCGCCGGGTACCTCCGCTGGAAGAACTACCTCGTCCGCCGCGACCTGCCGGATGCCGCGCTGCAGTCGCCCGACTTCACCGAGGCGGTGGTGGCAATGGCACACGCCAGTCAGCCCTTGCTCCGCTACGTGTGGCGCGCCGCCGAGGGCGAATCTACGCTCAGGGCATGAAGGACGCCGCAATGTGCTCGTGGAGGGCCCGGTAGTCGACGCCGCCCCGGTTGGCAATGAGGGCGACCACCACGTCCTGCTCGGGGTACATGATGAGCTGCGTGGTTCCGCCCACCGAGCCGCCGCTGTGACCGACGGTGCGGTAGCCATTCGCGTCCGTGCCCACGAAGAAGCCGAGGCCGTAGCCGGTGGGCTCGCCCCCGTTCGTGCGCAATGAGGTAAACAGTTCGTCGCGCGCAGCGGGCGTCAGGAAGTCGCCGTTAATCATCGCATCGCCGAAGCGGACGAGGTCTTCGGCCGTGGACAGGAAACCCCCACCCGCCCACTTGTAGCTGTTGTCGACGTACGGCGCATTTACGAGCGCCTCATCCTCTTCCAGCGTGTAGAACCGCGTACGATGGGTGATGAGGCTGTCCGTGTAGTCGGCCACCGTGTGGCGGAGCCCGAGCGGGCGAAACACGGCCTCACGCATGAACGGGAGGAAGTCCTGTTCTGCCGCGCCTTCAATGACGGCACTCACGAGATTCCAACCGTAGCTGGAATATTGATACGTGGCGCCGGGCTCGAAAAGGAGCGAGTCCTCCTCGAAGATGGCGAGGCCGGCCTCGACCGAGTCGTAGCGCTTTGCGCTTAGAAACTCATCGCCGCGGTAGTGCCGGATGCCGGCGATGTGGCCGGCCGCCTGGCGCGTGGTCACTGTGTACCGCTTCTCCGGAAACGACGGCACGTACTGCTGCACGGGGGCGTCAAGGTCGATTTCTCCGGCGTCTAGCAGCACGCCGAGCGCGGCACCCGTCATCGACTTCGAGACGCTGCCGACGCGCATCTTCGTGAGCGGCGTCACGGGCACCTCGTTTTCCACGTCGGCCCACCCGAAGCCCTCCGACCACACGACCTGCCCGCCGACGAGCACGGCAGCCGTGAGGCCCGGTATCCGCTGCTCGGCCATCAGGGCCTCGACGCTGTCGCGCGCTACGGAAATGGCACGATCATACGGGGCGCCGGTGGGCGCGTACGTAATGGCACCATCTTGGGCGTGGACGGGCGCGGCCAGGGTGCCGGCACCAAGCACGAGGACGAGCAGGAGAGTGAGCCGGCGGAGGATAGGCAAAGGCATAGCAGCGGGAGAATGATCAGGATCAATGGGGTGCCCGAAAAAGATACAAACGCCGCGACTCATCCCCAATGGGACGGTGGCCGTTGGGCGAACGGCGCGCTGGTGTGGCGATCGGTGTTTGACCTTTCCGCTTTAGGCTCTATGTTTACTGCCAAATTACACCGCATTGCACCCGCTTTCCTTACCGTTTGGAGGCTCGCTATGAACCGCATCGATCATGTCCTGCAACAGATCGGCCGCCTTCTCCTCGCTGCGCTGGCGTGGATTACTGTAGCTGCGGCCCCGGCCGGGGCCCAGCAGGCACCGCCCGAATGGCTCGAAGGCTTCGGCGCCGAGATCGAGCAGGTGATGGCTGACTGGAGCGTGCCGGGCCTGGCCATCGGGGTCGTGAAAGACAGCGCCGTCGTGTTCTCGCAAGGCTTCGGCGTGCGCGATACGGAGACCGAGACGCCGGTGACGGATGAGACGCTCTTCGCCATCGGGTCGGCGTCGAAAGCCGTCACGGCCGCCACGCTTGGCATCCTGCACGACGACGGAGAGCTCGACTGGGACACGCCGGTGCAGGAGTATCTGCCACGCTTCGACATGCACGACGCGTTTGCCGCCGAGGAGATGACGCCCGTCGATCTGCTCACGCACCGCTCGGGTCTTCCCCGGCACGACCTCGTGTGGTACGGGACGGACGCCTCGCGCGAGGAGCTGTTCACGCGGCTGGAGCATCTGCCGCCCAGCGAGCCGTTCCGCACTACGTTCCAGTACCAGAACCTGATGTACATGACGGCCGGCTACCTGGCCGGTCAGCTCACCGGGTCGACATGGGAAGACGTCGTGCGGCAGCGCATCTTCGAACCGCTCGGGATGGCGACCAGCACGCTCTCTGTCAACACGATGCAGCAGGCAGCCAACTACGCGCGGCCGCATGCCGGCGGTACAGACAGCCTCGTGGCCATCGACGTCCGCAACATCGACGCGGTGGGGCCGGCAGGGTCCATCAACAGCAGCGTGACGGAGATGCTGCCGTGGGTGCGACTCTTCCTCGACGGTGGGAAACACGCCGACACGCAGGTCATCGAGCCCAGCACCATCGACCAGCTCATGACACCGCGCATCGTCGTTGAAAACTTCCCGCTACAATTCGCTGCGCAGGAGGCGCCGTACATGATGTACGCGCTGGGCTGGTTTGTGCAGCCGTATCGCGGGCACCGGCTGCTGCAGCACGGCGGCAATATCGACGGCTTCGCGGCGCTCGTGGGCTTCATGCCAGACGACGACCTCGGCTTCGTCATCCTCACCAACAAGAATGGCACGCCCGCGCCGTACATTCTCATGTACGAGCTAATCGACCGGATGCTGGGCGATGACACCGTCGATTGGAATGCGCGCATCGCGGGCCAGTACGAGCAGATGCGCGCCGCTGCCGAGGGCGGGTCGTCCGCCGACACGACGCACGCTGCAGACACGCAGCCGTCCCACGCACTGGACGATTACGTGGGGCAGTACACCCATCCGGGATACGGCACGTTCGAGGTGACGATGGACGCCGACAGCCTCGTGGGGCGATACGGCCAGTTCAGCAGCACGCTCCGGCACGCGCGCTACGACGTGTTTGAGCTGCATCCAGAGATCGGGGGCGGTGAGCAGACATTCCCGGTTCAGTTCGAGATGGCCATGGACGGCAGTGTGGATGAGGTCGTCGTCCCGCTAGAGCCGGCCGTGGACCCGATCGTGTTCACACGGGCAACCAGCGAAGCATTGCAGGACACGGAGTACCTGTCGCAGTTTACCGGTGAGTACGCCTTCCGGGGACAGACGATCACTGTCCGCCTCCGTGGGGAGAACACGCTGACGCTCACCGTCCCCGACCAGCCGACGTATACGCTGACGCCGACCGAAGAAAACACCTTCACTCTGAGGGGTATTTCGGGCTTCAGCGTAGCGTTTACAACGGAAGAAGGCACTGTCACGCAGATGATCCTTCACCAGCCCAACGGGACGTTCACCGCCGAGCGGAAATAGCCGGCGCCCCGCTTCGCTTGCTTTCGATTCAAGCCAATCCGCTATGTCTGTCGTTCGCTTCGTGCGTTCGCGCGCAGTGGCACAGCGCCTCTCGATATGCCAGAAGCTCGGTATGGCATGGGTCGGCCTGATTGTGGGCCTGCTGTTCACAACGACTGCCCACGGCCAAACTGGCGTGCGCTCGACCCGGGTGGACCTCTCCGCCGCCGAGCTCCAGACGGAGGGCAAAGCCGCCGCCGGCCTCG
>JAAAPH010000231.1 GCA_009908415.1 Bacteroidota bacterium | reverse complement strand
TATCAGCCACGTATCAACCGGAGGCGGTGCCATGCTACAACTGCTGGAAGGAGCCCCCCTCCCTGGCGTCGAGGCGCTGACCGACAAGCAGCCGGCGTAGTCCGCAGTGACCGGATCATTGATTCGGAGGACCGAACACCGGCTTATGGGCCTGATGGGCGCCGGCGTCCCCATGGCAGCGGGTAGGGACCGGGTCGGATCGCCCATCCTTGGCGATTGACGATCCCAAGGCGGCGTTGCCTCAATCCGAAGCCGGAGGAAATGACGGCCTCCTGCCCGTTACCTTGTCATCGGCTATGTTCGCTGGACGAACGGCGCCTGTACGCTCGGTCTGCCCCCACTGCCTGCTCCGCCGTCATGCTTCGACGTGCCCCGCGCCTCTCGATGGCCTTGCTCCTTGTTCTGGGTCCCCTGCTCACAGCCTCCGCGCAAGAGGCGCCGTCTCCCCAAGAGGCTCGGCGTTTTATCGAGTTTTACTACGCCGGCCAGGGACAAGGCGTGGTGCTCGCCGAGGCCCGCATTTGCACCGGCGTGCCGCACGAGGGCGCTCAAGCGTACCAGTGCGTGGATGAGGTTGCGCCGGATGCGGTGCAGGTCGGCCGGCCGTATCATCTGCGCATGGTGTTCGTCGTACCGCAGGGTGTCGCGGGCGAATCCATTACGGTACGGTACAATCACGAAGGAACGCTCCAGGAGGTCGATGAGGTGACGGTTTCCGGCTCGATCCGCTTCCGCACGTGGACGGAGTTCACGCTGCAAGAGCCCGGCATGTGGCAGATCCAGATTGCCCGTGCCACCGCGGACGACGTCGAGGAGCTGCACACCCTCGACCTGCGCGCTCAAGGCGGTGGCGAGTAACACTTCGGCAGGCTGCCCCGTCTTCATTCTGGTCGCATCTCGCACACAATCTATCGCCAGTGAGCTCTTGCCTCGCCCATGCCTGACCCCGCGATCCGCACGGAAGCGCTCTCCAAGACGTATCGGAGCGGCATTATCAATCGCGAGTCCGTGCATGCCCTGCGAGAGGTCTCGCTGACCGTCCAGCGCGGCGAGATATTTGGCCTGCTCGGCCCGAACGGTGCCGGCAAAACGACCCTACTCAAAATCTTGCTGGGCATTGCGTGGCCCACCTCCGGCCGGGCCCGGCTCTTTGGCCATGCTACGCACGCGCCAGTGGCGCGACAGCAAGTGGGGTACCTGCCTGAAAAGCACCGCTTTCCCGACTTCCTCACCACCGACCAGATGCTCCACCTCTACGGGCGCCTCTCGGGCGTGCCGTCGGATGAGCGGGAGGCACGCATTCCCGAGCTGCTCGACCAAGTGGACATGAGTGAGTGGCGCGGCACTAAACTCAAGAAATTTTCGAAGGGCATGATGCAGCGGGTGGGTCTGGCGCAGGCCCTCCTGAACGACCCGGACCTCGTCTTCCTCGACGAGCCCACGGATGGCGTGGACCCCGTGGGCCGCCGCGAAATCCGCGACATCCTGCTGTGGCTCCACAACCAGGGCAAGACCATCTTCCTCAATTCGCACCTCCTGTCCGAAGTCGAAAAGGTGTGTACGCGCGTCGCCATCCTGAACCAAGGCGCACTGGTGCGCCTAGGCACGATCGACGAACTGACGGCCATGGAGCGCCTGTACGACCTCCAGACGACGCGCATCCCCGACGGCGTGCTGTCGGCTTTGGATGACGTGCTCCGACCGGCTGATGCCTTCGAAACGAGCCAGGACGCGATCTTCCGCTACCGGCTTCAGGTCGAGAACCGCGCGGACCTGAACGCCGTCCTCGATCGGCTCCGGAGTGCCGAGGTCGAGCTCGAGGCCGTGGAGCCCGTCCGGCGGAGCCTGGAAGACTACTTCATCGACGTGGTGTCGCCACAGAACAGCGCACCCGAAGCGACGTCCGCGTAGCCGGTCGCCTGCTCTGATCGCCTCTCCCCTTCACTCGCCTCCCTACCCATGACCGCCCTGTCTGGCATCGTACTGCTTTCTGTTCGGGAGCTATGGGCTAAAAAAATCGTCATCGGGCTGTTCGTGGTGAGCACGCTGGTGCTGCTCATGACCGCTTTTGCGCTGAACCTGGACGTGGTGGAGGGGTCGCTAGCCGGCGTCCGGGTTTTTGGGGAGAATCTGGGTGATGCTCAGGACGGTGACGGCGAAGGCATCACACTGCAGAACGTGGTGTTCAGCGTGCAAGCCGTCGTTGCAGGTGCGACGTACTGGATCGGCATCTTGCTCGCGCTGTTTTCGACGGCGCCGCTCTTTACGTCGCTCCTCGAAACCGGGCACATCGACCTACTCCTCTCCAAACCACTCAGCCGAACCCAGCTCTTCATCGGACACATCAGCGGGGTGTGGCTCACCATGCTCATCCTCTCAACGTACCTACTCGGTGGCGTGTGGCTCATCATGTCGATCAAGACGGGCGTGTGGAATCCCAGCTTCCTGCTTTCTATTGGCATCGTGCTGGCCATGTTTGGCGTCATGTATAGCGTGATCGTGTTCACTGGCGTATGGACCCAGAGCACGGCCCTGGCGCTGATCGTAACGTACGGACTGATCTTCATTTCGCTCGTTCTGGCCGGCGGCGAGCAACTGGCCAATCAACTACAACCCGGGTGGCGCGCCGTCTTCTGGGGCTTTTATCACGTGCTGCCTAATTTTGCCGAGGTTACGCAGACAGTATCGAACCTTTCGCGGGCCGAGCCCATCGCGTCGTGGTACCCGTTCGCCTCCGCAAGCCTCTTCGGCGCCGTGCTGTACGGCAGTGCAGGCTTCTGGTTTACGCGGCGTGATTTCTGAAGCCCACCCTACGCGAATGGGGTACGGCGCGGCCGCATGGTAACATCAATGCCGCTTCACGCGTCATGTGACGCCTTGCCACACTCGCTTTTTTACGACGCCACTCCCCTGCCTCCCATGCCGCGCACTCCTCATCTCCGCATCTGGATCGTCGCCAGCGCCCTGCTCCTCATTGCAACGGGATGCGGGCCCGACGTGACCGACGCCCCGCCCGTCCCCGCTCGCACCGAGCAGGCCATGGCCCTACTCCCAGCGGATGCCCGGTTCGCCGGCATGCTGGACCTGCAGGATCTCCAGGCGAACGGCGGCATCTCGTTTTCGAGCGAGCGCGGCATCACCGTCCGCTTTCTGGACAGTGACCTGACGTTCAACCCGCTCTCGGCCGAGTATCAAGAGCGCTTGCAGGCCTTTATCGAGGCGACGGGGTTTGAGCCGGGCCGTGACCTGCACGCGGCCTACGTGGCCGGCGACACGACGCGTCCCCGCTCGGTGCTGCTCGCCGCGGACGTCGACCGCACGCGCCTCGTCGATCAGCTCACGAAATCGTTCGCATCCCGCCTCGACACGACGTCTTATCGCGGCGTTCCCATGATGCAGCTCCAGGCTGAGGGGGACGATATTCCGCTGCAGTTCGCGCTTCTGAACGATGGCTGGATCGCGCTGTCGCCGGACGCGCAGGCGCTTCGGGCGACGGTCGATCGCTCGCTCAATGCAGCCTCCGAGCCAACCGGCGACGCGATGGCCCCCCTTGTCGAGGCTATCGGGGGACGGGGAGGCGCGTGGCTCACCCTGCGCGACCTCCCCACGCAACGCCTCATGCAGTCGGCGGACGACCAGCGGCTAAGCCAACTCGCCGGGGCCGTGCGGGACGTCGCCTCCGCGCTCCGCTTCACCCCCGATGGCGTCGCCGGCACGGCACTGCTGACGACAGACCGTGACGCGGGGGACATTGCCGACGTGGTGCGCGGTGCCGTATCGACGGTCAAGATGAACCAACAGCTTACCGAGGAGCAGCGCCAACTGCTCGACCAGATCACGGTCACTGACGCCACCGGACAGGTCTGGATCGAGTTCTCCCTGTCCCAAGAGACGCTCGCCCGCCTGTTGATTCAGTCCATGCAGTCGCGGGGAGAGGGCGGCTTTCTCGTGGCGCGATGAGTCGGATAGCCTGCTATCGGATGGCCTGCTATCGGATGGCCTGCTATTGGGCGTTGTACTGGCACAATCCCGCGAGGTACTTCTTCGCGGTCGCATCGCCGGGCCGATGCGTCAACGCCGTATTCCACGCCCGGCGGGCCGCCTCGCAGTTCCCCGCCACGGCATGCGCCAGTCCCAAGTTGATCCACGCGTCGGCCAACGTTTCGTCGGCCTGGACGATGTTCTGGAAGCGCTGGATGGCCTGCTGGGTGTTTCCTTCGGCCAGCATCATCTCCCCAAGCCGGTTCTGGACCGTCAGATTGGTGGGAGCCAGGCTGGCTGCTCGGTTGAAGGCTTGGACCGCGCGGTTGCGCTCACCGGCCTGTCGAAAAAGATCGCCTAGTTTTATCCAGTGCTCTACGGCGCCCGGGTTCTGGGAGGCAACACGCTGCGCGTTGGTAATCTGGTCCATCAGTTGGCGTGAGGAATCAGCGCGCGCCAAGTACCGTTCGGCCTCCTGATCCCGCCCCAAGCGCATCAGCACCTGGCCCATGTTGTACTGAGCCGGGTAGTGCAATAGCCGCCCGTCGGCAGCCTGCTTTAGGTGCGGGGCCGCCTCTTCGAGGCGACCCAACTGGAACAGTTGCGAGCCCACGGCAAACTGGTAGTTGGGACGATCCGGATTGATAGACAATGCGGTCTGGGAGTGCTGAAGCGCCGTCTCCAACTCCCCGATTTCTTCTAGAAACTGGCCGTACATCATGTGGGCGCTGGCATCGGTGCTGTCCAACGCAACCGCTCGCTCGTACGCCGCCCGGGCGCTGTCCACCTTGCCCTGATCGGCGTAAATCATTCCGATATTAACGAACAGCTGCGCTCCCGGGTCGATCTTCGCCTCGTCACGATACAACTGCAACGCTCTACGGGACTCCCCCTGCTGGTATTCGATGTCCCCGAGGCGCCGGCGGGCCTCAGGATATCCGGGATCGAGTTCGATGGCCGTCCGAAACTGCTCTTTGGCCGCTTCGACCCGGTTCAGGGCCGTGTAAACCCGACCCCGGTTGAAGAACACGACCGGGGCGCGCGGCGCGGCCGCTTGCGCGCTATCGAGGAGGGCGAGGGCGCGCTCATAATTCCCGCGCTGGAAGGCTTTCTGGCCCTCAACCATCATCGTTTTCACGGTCTCATCGAGCGCCTCGGGCGTCCGTGGGGTCGGTGGGGGCTGGTCGCTGTTCTCGACGCGGACCGGCGGCGCCTCCTCGGCGGACGGGCTATCCGTGGAGCACCCCACCCCGCTCGCGGCGAGTATCATCACGAGCGCGATAAAGCCCCACTGCTCAAATACTGACATCATCTCTATGCTGTCTGCCCACAACCATCTTGCGTTCTCTTGGCGCCTCCCGCCATGCTCTCTACCGCCCAGCCAGCGGCTGCCTAGTGTCTGCCGGAACGAGCTCGCCCGTTCCCTCAACGAGCAGCAGGTCCTGATTCGGCGCGACCTGTTCGAACTGCTCCACGCGTCCGCTCGGCCAGGCCACTTCCAGCCGCGATACAGGCCGCGTGCGCCCCAGCCCGAAGGTGACGGTCTTCTCCGACTGGGAGAGATAGCTCGATCCTGCGCGGACCCGGCGCTCCATCGTGAGTCCGTCGACAGTCGCCCGGAGGCGCGTCCCGATGCCGTCCCGGTTGCTCTCCGTTCCCTGCAGGTGTACGCGCACGAAGTGACGCTCCTTTAGATTATTATACCACAAATGAGCCGGACCGTTGTTCTCCGTGAGGAGCACGTCGAGATCCCCATCGCGGTCGACATCTCCGTACGCCAGCCCGCGGGCGAGCAGCGAATCAGCCAGCGGGCCGAGCCGATCCTGCGCTTCATCAAAGGTGCCATCCCCCCGGTTCAGAAACAGCTGCGTGGGCTGGCGGAAAGTCACGCCGTCCTGCAGCCAGGCAATTTGCTCGATGACGTTGCCGTTGGCCAGCAGCAGGTCGAGGTCCGTGTCGAGATCGACGTCGAACAACACGAGGCCGAACGTGAGCGTCTTCATCGTCGGAAATCGAAGCCCCGACACCGTGACCCGATCCATAAAGAGTCCCTCCCGCTGGTGGCGCCAGACGCTGACCGACTCCTGCGAGAAGTTGCCGACAAAGAGACTCGGCTGGCCCGTGCTGTCAACGACGCCCACGTCGAGGCCCATGCCCGCGCGCGGCGTACCGCGCTGGTCGAGCGCCACCCCACTGCGCAAGGCCCGCTCCCGAAACGTTCCATCCCCGTTGTTTTCGAACAGTAGGTTCGGGACGCCATCGTTCGTGACGTACAGGTCCGGCCAATCGTCCTCGTTGTAATCCAATGCGATCACGCCGAGGCCTTTCGAGGCGTCGATTTCGACACCGCGCAGCACGCCAGCGGCCTCGGTGCGATTGGTGAAGGTCCCATCCCCGTTATTCTCGTAGTACGTGTCCGCGACGCCGTTGTAACTGCGCGGATTGCAGTAATCACGGACGCCTCGATTGATGCATTCGAGGACCTGCTCGGGGGACCACTCGACATAATTCGTCACGTACAGATCCAAGTGGCCATCCCGGTTTGCATCGAAGAACACGGCCGATGCGCTCCATTGCTCTACGTCTGCGATGCCCGCCTCCTGGCTTACCTCCTCAAAAACGCCACCCTCGTTGCGAAAGAGCAGATTCTCGCGCAAGGTGGTCACGAAAAGGTCCTGATCGCCGTCGTTATCGTAATCGGCGGCGATGCTGCCGAACCCGTACGCCCGGACGGTGCCCAGCCCTACTTCGCCGGTCACGTTCGTGAACGACCCGTCGCCGTCATTGCGATAGAGCGAGAGCGCCGGGGTGTCTTGCTGCCTTCGACTCGGGAGGCTGCCGCCGCCGACAAGCATGACATCAAGCCAGCCGTCGTTGTTGTAGTCCACAAACCCGCCCCCGCTGCCCATGATTTCGGGGAACCACTTGTCGCCAAAGCCACCATGGGTATGACGAAACGCAGCCAGTCCCGCCTCTTCGGTCACCGAGGTAAAATAACCTGATGACGCGCTGTCGTTGCCGGAGGAAGGCGCATCGGAAGAGGTAGGCTGAGCACACCCCGTTACAGAGAGCGCGATGAAGAGGACGCCCCACCATGCCGCGCCATGCATTCGGAATCGATGACGGAATCGATGAATCAACATGTTTTGAGAACAGCATGTTGCTGTATGAGAGCGTCCGACCCGCCCGATGCACAGAGTCCAACAGGGCTCCATCCCTGCATTTGGGCGCCCGGATGATAGCACGAACGAAGAAGCTCGAACCCGGTACGGATCGAAAACGATCCGTACCGCCGGTCCGAGCCTCTTCAAGTGCCATTCGGGAAACGGCAGTCCGCGCGTTCTAGTCCTTCTGATGGGGACTAGACGCGGTCTACAAACTCCCGGTCATGGATCTCGACGGGCACCTCCATGAGTTCGAGGATGCCTTTGGCCACGTGCGTGGAGAGCCGCTCGAACGCCTCCTCGCCTTTCTCGGGCGTCGCACGCGTCGGATTGCCGATGACGCCCGTTTCGATGAACTCGTGGTGATCCATGGGGAACGTGAAGTACTTGAAGCCCTCGAACTCCACATCCGGCATGCCGTCCTTCTTCGCGAAGGAGTCGGGCAAGAAGTCGGGGATGTGAGCCTTCGTGAACTCGGCCCGGTCCATCCGCACGAGGTCCTCGTTCCAGGCCATGTCCTGCGAGGTCTCCAGCTCGCTCGCATGCCAGCCGGGCGTCTCTTCGGGCGGGTTTTCCATGAGGCCTTCGAGGATGCCCACATAGTTCTCCATGTACGGCTTCACGAAACTCACGAGCGCCCCCGTATCGTAGCGGAGCTTCCGAAGCAGCGGGTCGATGACTTTGACGTTCGAGCCGTGGCCGTTGATGAAGATCAGGCGGTTGAAGCCGTGATGGATCAGGCTCCGCCCGATGTCGTAGAGCAGGCTCTGCAGCGTGCTGCTTCGGATGGTGATGGTCCCCCGCCCCTGGCCGGCCTCGTGCATGTGCTGCGGCGAGTAGCCCATCCAGACCGGGCGCGTGTAGAGCACGCCGATCTTTTGGGACACCCGACGCGAGATCTCCAGTGCGGTAATCGTATCGGTGTCGAGCGGCAGGTGCGGGCCGTGCTGCTCCGTGCTGGCCATCGGGATGAGTACCGTGTCCTTCTCCTTGAGGTACTCCTTGACGTCTGTCATCGTCAGGTCCGGCAGCTTCCAGGAGATAAATTTCTCCCGGAAGGCCTCGTCCCCGCTGGTCAGCGGTTCGATTTCGTCCAAGGGCTTGCCGTATCCGTTGCGTTCCTTACTCATGAGGTGACCTCTTCTTTACGTACCAGTTCGATGAATAGCTCGGCGACTTCTTCTCCAAATGCGGGATCGTTTACGTGCTTCGGGTGAGTGGTAATAGGGATGTCCGCGCGGAGCTTGTCTTTGAGCCGCTCCAGAAAAGCGGCGTCTGATTCGGGGTTCCAAAACACGCCGTCGGGCTCGTTAGGAATCGATAGCCCCTCGGTGGGCACGGCGACGCGGATGGGGCCCTGGGCCGCGCCGAGCCGTTCGGCAAAGATGTCGGCGAGTTCCAGCATCTCGTCGGGCGAGGTGCGCACGAGCGTGTATTCCGGGTTGTGGTCGTAGACGGGGCGATCCCGCAACGGGGGCGGGATGGCACCGGCGTGGAACACGCTGAAGTCGATGCACCCGGGCACGACGACCTGCGGCAGGCCCAACGCGCCAATGCGGCGCAGCCGGTCCGGCCCGCCATCGTGAATGCCGCCCACAAGCGGGTCGTTGACCTCGTTCGTCGTGTAGTCAATCACGCCAACGAACTGCCCGGCTTCGGCCAACTCTTCCATGGCCGGCCCGCCAACGCCGTTGGAGTGAAAGATGACGGCTTCGTACCCGTCCTCGGCCAGTCGGTCCTTGAGCGCCATGACGGCCTTGGTCGTGTTGCCGAGCATGGTAACGGCCACGTACTGGTCGGCCGGATCGGGCAACTGCTCCCGCCCGTGCTCGACCATGCCCTTGAGAGCCGCGGCCACATTGTCGAAGACCGTGCACGCGATGGGGTTGAGCCCGAGGATGTCGACCACGGAGTGAACGACCATCATGTCGCTGGTGCCCACCAGCGGGTCGAAGTAATGCTTCCCGGACGCGATCGGCGAGATGATGACTTTGGGCATACCCACCGGGAGTTGCATCAAGGCGGCTGCGCCCATGACGGCGCCTTCCGCCCCGCCCATGCTCACGGCCGCATCGATCTTCCCGTCGCGGTACAGAGACAGCGTGAGTTGCTTGACCGCCTCCCGCATGCCGTCGACGGCCTTGCCCCGGCTACCGGCCGTCTGGAGCGCCTCAATCGTCGTGCCTCCATACCGAGCCACCTCGGCATGATCGATGTCGGGCGTAATCTCCAGCGGCTCTTCGAGTATGCCAACGTCGGCAACGATCGTATGGAGGCCGAGCTCCTCCAACCGATCGCGCAGATAGGCAAACTCAGGGCCTTTCGTGTCCAGCGTGCCGACGATGAGCACGTTGTTGCTCATAGCATCCTCCGCTTCCCGCAGTGGTGAGGGGCCTACTTGATGAGGGGCAGCAGCGTCTTCGCGTTCTCCTCGACGAGCCAGCTGTAGAACTTCTCGCTGAGCAGGCTGCTTCCGTGCTCTTCAATAAACTTCTTTTGCTCGGGGGTGATGTCAACCGGCTCGGTTTCGATAGCGTCCGGATACGGGTTGGCCGGGGTGCGATCGACAGGCGCCACAAACTCGGTCGTGAGGGCTCCGTCGTACCCCACCTCACGGAGCGTCTTCACGATCTTGGCCCAGTCTAGCTTCCCGTGCCCGCACGGCATCCGGTTGTTGTCGGCCACGTGGAAGTCCGCAAGCCGATCGCCGGCCTCGCGAATCGTCTGGTAAAGATCGACCTCTTCGATGTTCATGTGGAAGGTGTCGAGGATGACGCCGCAATCCGGGCCCGTGGCTTTCGCCAGCTCAAGCGCCTGTTCACCGCGGTTGATGAAGTACGTTTCAAAGCGGTTGAGCGGCTCGACCGCGAGCCGGACGCCCTCTTTCTGGCCGTGATCGTAGATTTCTTTCATGCCCTCGACGGCCCACTCCCACTCTTCCTCCGGGGTGGCATCCGGCTCGATCTTCCCGACCGTCGCTGGCACGATGGTCATCACTTCGCCGTCAAGCTCTTTAACCATGGTGATGCAGTCTTTGACGTACTGCACCGACTGCTCCCGCTGGGTCTCATCCTTGGCGGGCAGATTCCGCTCTCCCAGCATGAGCGTGACGCTTCCCCAGCATCGAATGCCGTTCTCATCGAGCAGCTTGCGCACCTCCTTCGTGTCAAACTGTTCGGGCTCGCCGCTAATCTCTATACTTTCGTAGCCAAACTTCGCCAGCCGTTTGATGGTCACCTCGATGGGCTCGGCGCGCATCCAATTGTGCATGGAAAGATGCATAGTAGTCTCCTCCGTTCCGTGTTCGTGAGTAGGGTGGTCGTGAATAGAATGAAGCTAGGAACGACGCGCGGCCAGGGTCTCGAATAGCCCCTCGACCGTCACATCGAAAGAAGAAGCGTGGTGTGCGAGATGATGCAGACTACCGGGGTCGGCCGTCAGCACCCGTTTCGCACCCACCGATTGCGCATCCTTGAGGCGCGCTTTGGTGAGTTGATCAGCCACATCCGGCGACGTAAACTGTACGGCCAAATTCCCACTCGGATGGGCGCGGCCGTTGCGCCAGAAGAGCTCAACCCGGTCGGTGTCAGGATACACGGCGCCGGCGAGCTGCCGGGCCGGGTCATAATGGGAAGGGACCCGGACCGCGTGGGTCGGGTCGAGGTACGCGTGGGGACCGCCGGAGGCGTCCTGACTGAACCCGATCGCGCCCTCCTCCATCTTTTGGGCCAGGAGCTGGGTGACCTCCAGCAGCTCAACATCGTCGGGCCATGGAATGCCCAGGCGCTCGTCGCTCATTTGACCGAAGGCGAAGTAATCGCCCGGCGCGAGGACCAGCAGCGTGGAAGCCCCGCTCTCGGCCAACTCCTGCAGCGTCGCTCGGACGAGCGCCTCGGCGGTGGACGGCAGGCCCAGCGAGCTGGCCAGGAATCCGTTGCTGCGGCCGCGCCCGATGAGCACCGGATCGATGTCAACCGCCTGCAGGAGCGCGAGTGCGGCTTCCAGGGTCGAGGGCCGCAGGTGCGTCGCGTCATCGCCCACGAAGAGGGCCACATCGCCCTCCCCGGTGGGCGGCTCGGGCTCGGCAGCCTCGTGCGGGTTCTCCCACCGCTGCAGCTTGTCGTGCAGTTCGTAGACGACGGGGGGCGCTTTATCCTGGGCCACCACTTCGCTGCGTGCCGCGGCGATCGCCTCGCCAAGCGGTTGACTGGTCACGCAATGCGCCCGCGAGTCGCCGTTGTCGGAGAAGGCATAGAGCGCCTGGACGGTGTCTTCCGTCCACTCGATCATGCCGCGCCGCTCGGATGCGACCAGCTGGGCGACCCCGTGCGGCGTCAGCGTCTCTCGGTGGGTCACATGGCCCACCGGCGCGACGTGGCGGCACATGAGGCAGTGGCGGCAGTACTCGGTCGTGTCAATTACGTTTTCGATCATGCCCTTGAATTTGGGTGAAAGCGGCCCGAGCAATCAAGCTATCGGCCAAAGCCGACCTTGCCGGGGTTCATGAGGCCTTGCGGGTCGATGGCGTCCTTAAGGGTTTCCAGAAACGGCCAGGCCTCGCCGTACTGGCGACGCATAAACCGCGCGAGCTTCAGCCCGACGCCGTGGTGCTCATTGATCATCCCGTCGTTTTCCATCACCGCGGTGATGGCCGTATTCCACACACGGTTGTGCAGACGGATGGCCTCTTCGGGGTCGTCGGGCGGGTCTTCGATCAAAAACCGCGAGTACATGCCCGTCCCCCAATGAAACCAGTGGGAGAAGTGCGCGATGTATCGGATATCCCACTCCGGATAGCCTTCCTCGACGGCCCGCTTCTGCTCGTGATAGATCTGCTTGCAGTTGCTATAGGTGGAGACCGTCTCGGTCGTGCCGTACATCCAGGGAAATTTGAGATTCTGCGGCGGGTAGTAAAAGTCATAGCGGCGTTCCCACCATTTCTCGCCCGGCTTCCGGCCCAGGTCCCGCGCACCCAGTTCGTTGAAGATCGCCATGGCCTTCTCTTCCTGCAGCGTGGCCAGATCCTCATCCCCGTCGAAGCCGATCACCATGTAGGCGCCTTCCAGCTCCTCGCCGAGGATTTTCTTGACGCGCTCGCCGGTCTCGGTCGGATCGTACAGCCGGATGACAGTGGGGTCCAACCGCCCGGTCATCACGCGACGGCCCGCCTCGATCGCATCGGACAGGTCGTCGAAGAGCAGCGCACGAAACAGGCGAGTCTCCGGCAGATAGTCAACCTGCATCGTGGCTTCCGTAATGGTGCCAAGGGTCCCTTCAGAGCCCAGGAAGAGGTTCATAAAGCCCGGTCCGGCGGCGTGGTTCGGGACTTTCGGCGTGCGAATGATTCGTCCATTGGGGAGGACCACTTCCATGTTCAGCACCAGGTCCTCCGCCTTGCCATACTTGGTGCTGATCGTCCCGGACCCGCGAGGAGCCAGGTACCCGCCCAGGGTGGCACAATTGGCAGACGCGGGGTAATGGGGCAAGGTGAGCCCTTTTTCATTGAGCGCCCACTCCAACTGCTGCCCATTGATGCCGGCCTGCGCCGTAACGGTGAGCGAGGTCTCATCAATCTCGATGATCTCATTCATCCGCTTGACGTCCATAAGAATCCCGCCATAGAGAGGCAGTGCGCCCCCTTGCGAGCCTGACCCCCCGCCCCAGGGCACGACCGGGATGTCGTACGTGTTGGCGATGCGCATCACCTCGGAAATCTCTTCGGGCGAAGCCGGATGCACCACGTAGTCGGGCACGGGCATGCGCTCGCCCCGATCGAGCCACATCTGCGGGAGCCAGAACCAGTCGCAGGAATAGACCAGTCGATCCGACCTCTCAGTGGATACGTGATCCATCCCGACGATCTCTTCGAGTTCGCTCCGGACCATCTCTTCGTTAAAGAGGGGGGCGCCATTCGACGTCGATCCCATATTCTTCATCATGACTGCGGACTCCACGTCGGTTGAGTTCATGAAGGAAAGCCGGCAGGTTTAAAAGTTAAAGTTTGTTAGGCGCTGAGGCTCTCAACAGCAATTCTCGGTTTAATTCGAGGGCTGTCGTTTCCCCGCGGTGTCAGGTGTTACTTCCTTTTGTGTGATTATATTAATAATGAACTGAAATGACAAGAGTGTTACAAAAATAATGATCCGAATCGCCACCTCTTCGAATCAGAAGCGGTTTTGCGAGCGCAGGCGGGTGCACACCTTGGAAGCGAGGAAAGAGAGCGTGCAACACGAAAATACGCACTAGCTATTTTCGACGGGAGCCGCCCGCCCATCCACCCGGTCCTGGATTACATCCATCACCCACGTAAGAATGGATCGCATGCCCTC
>JAAAPH010000471.1 GCA_009908415.1 Bacteroidota bacterium | reverse complement strand
CACCCCACCACGCCCCCAACGGACCTAGCCCCCAACGTCATGGAGTCATCCCAAACCCTCGCCGAGCGGCTCGATGCCATCGAGGAATTCGACCGCGAGCCGGTGTCTGAGGACAATCTGCAGGGCCCCGGCAACTTCATGGGCCTCTTCGCGAGCGAGCACGTGGCCGGCACCGAATTTGTCATTGGGCCGCTGTTCGTGGCGCACGGCGTGGCCGCGGGCGATCTGTTCGGGGGGCTCCTCGTGGGCAACCTGCTCGCCGTGCTCTCCTGGGCGTTGATCTGCGCACCGATTGCGACAGGGACCCGCCTCAACCTGTACTGGAAGCTCCGCAAGATCACCGGGCCCGGGCTCCTCTTCGTGTACAATATCGTCAATGCCCTCATGTTCTGCTTCCTCGCGGGGTCGATGATCTCCGTCGCGGCTACCGCCGTGGGCCTGCCATTCGACATGGCCATGCCCGGCCTCGACGCGCTCTATCCCAATAGCATCGGGTGGGTTGTGACGGTCCTGCTCGTAGGAGGCGTGGTCACCATGTTGGCCATTCTAGGCTTCGAACGGATTGCCTACTTTGGCAAGGTGGCCTCGCCGTGGCTGTTTCTCGTCTTCGTGGCTTGTGCGCTGGCAGCCCTCCCGCCGCTCGGGGTCACCTCGCTCGGCGACTTCTGGACGGTGGCCAACGAGAAGATTTGGACGGGGGAGCCCGCCGAAGGGCGTGTGCAGTTCACGTTCTGGCACGTGATGTTCTTCGCCTGGTTCACGAACATGGGCCATCACATCGGTATGGGGGACCTCTCGACGCTGCGCTACGCGAGGAAGTGGACGTACGGCTTCTTCAGCGCCTTCGGCATGTACCTCGGCCACTTCGTCGCCTGGATTGCGTCGGGCATCCTTGTCGCCCTCGCCATGCAGCAGGGCGGCGAGGTCGCGCCCGGCCCCATCGCGTACCTGGGCGCCGGGGTCGCGGGCCTCATCGCCGTCATCGTCGCGGGCTGGACGACGGCCAATCCCACCATCTACCGCGCCGGACTCGCGATCCAAACCGTAACGCCGGACTGGAAGCTCTGGAAAGTAACCGGCGTCGTCGGGCTCATCACGACGGTCGCAGCGCTCTTCCCGGCCCTCATGATGCGGCTCCTCGACTTCGTCGCGCTCTACGGACTGGTGCTCATGCCGATGGGCGCCGTTATCTTTGCCGACTACTGGCTGCTGCCGCGCCTCGGCCTGCGGCCCGACTACGCGGAGTGGAGCGCGCGGCTCTTTAGCTGGCCGGCGGCGATCGCCTGGGGCCTCACCCTGGCCGCGTGCTGGGGCATCAACCAGATCTGGGGCCTGCAGATCTACTTCCTCGGCCTGCCCGGCTGGTTCATTGCCGTCGCCCTCTACATTGGCGCTAGCCTGATGCTTCAGCGCGGCGACGCGGCGCGCCAGTCGTCCTCCGCCCCTTCTTCCGAACCGCTTGCTCCCGAACGCTCATGACCTCCCTGCTAAAAGTGCTGTCCTTCGCCGGGCTCGGACTGACGGTCGTGCCGGCCTTCTTCGTGTTTGCCGGCACCATCACCTGGGACACCCACGCCCTGCTGATGCTCGTGGGGACTGTTCTCTGGTTCGCGACGAGCCCGTTCTGGATGAAGCACGAGGTGCCGGGCGACTCGTCCTGACCGCAACGGATCCGTCGAATCGCATTGGACCAGCCAACCGGGTTCCTCCATGATTGCTACTGACACGATTGCAGCCCACAATGAGGCGCTGACCTCCACTCACGAGCGCGACTTGGCTGTTTTCGCCGAGCGACTAGACCGGCACGGGATGGATGCTGAGGTCCTCACGCAGCGGGTGGCCGCCTTTCAGGTCGCCGTGCCGTCGTGGGCGCTCGGGACGGGCGGGACCCGCTTCGGTCGCTTCCCGGGGCCCGGCGAGCCGCGCAACGTCTACGAGAAGATGGACGATGTGGCCGTGATTCAGCAGCTCACCCGCGCCACGCCGCGTGTGTCGCTCCACATCCCGTGGGATGAGCCCGAGGACGTCGGCGCCCTGAAGGCCCATGCGGATGATCTTGACCTGGGCTTTGATGCCGTCAACTCGAACACCTTTCAGGATCAGCCGGGGCAGGAGCACAGCTACAAATTCGGCTCCTTCAGCCACACCGATCCGGCCGTGCGGCAGCAGGCCGTCGCCCACAACCTGCACGTCGTCGAACTCGGCGAGCAGTTGGGCTCGGAGGCCATCACGGTCTGGCTGGCGGACGGGAGCAACTATCCCGGCCAGATGCACCTGCGCCGGAGCTTTGACCGCGTGCTGGACGGTCTGCAGACGGTATACGATGCGCTGCCGGACGGGTGGCGCCTCTACACGGAGCACAAGCCGTACGAACCGGCCTTTTACGCGACCGTCGTGCAGGACTGGGGCTCGTCGCTCATGCTGGCGAACCGCCTCGGCCCGCAGGCTCAGTGCCTCGTCGACCTCGGGCACCACCTGCCGAACACGAATGTCGAGCTCGTCGTGGCACGGCTCATCACGGCGGGCAAGCTCGGCGGCTTCCACTTCAATGACTCGAAGTACGGCGACGACGACCTGACGACCGGCGCCATCAAGCCCTACCAGCTTTTTCTCGTCTTCAACGAGCTCGTGGACGCTTACGAGGAGGGACTCGACGGGTTCGACCCGGACTACATGATCGACCAGAGCCACAACGTGAAAGATCCGATCGAGGCCTTCTTGCAAACCGTCGACCAACTGCAACGCGCTTACGCGAAGGCGCTGCTCGTCGATCGCGACGCGCTCGCGGCGTACCAAGACCAAAACGACGTGCTCATGGCCGAGCAAACGTTGAAGGCCGCCTACGAAGCCGACGTGTCGGCCCTCGTCGCCGAGGCGCGGCGGCGGCAGGGGGGCGCGCTGGATCCGCTGGCCGCCTTCCGGACGGCGGGGTACCGCCGGGCGAAACACGAGGAGCGCTCGGAGGGCAAGTACGCGCCGCCACAAAGCCTATGAGCGGGCTGGATGAAACGGAACAACGAAGCGATGAGGAGTCGCGGAGCGGGTTCTTGGTCGCTCTGGTTCTTCGATTCGTCGCCTCCTTCTTTTCGACACTCGAAACGTATCGATAGCGAGCAAGCATTGCTCTCACATGATGCCGCCTTCACCCCAACATCTTGCCTTCGATCTCGGGGCGTCCAGCGGTCGCGTACTGATCGGTACGCTCGACGGCAGGCGCATGCACCTGGACGACGTGCATCGGTTCGAGACGCCACTGGTCGAAGAGGGGGAGCGCCTGTACTGGGACCTGGAGGCGCTCGAAGACCAACTGGCCGTTGGCCTGGAGCAGGGGATGGCGGCCGCGCCCGACCTGCAAAGCTTGTCCGTAGACGCTTGGGGCGTGGACTACGTGCCGCTCGGCGAAGACGGCCACCCGCTGCGCAATCCGTACTGCTACCGGGACCCGCGCACCCATGCCGTGATGGAGGCGGCGCTGAAGCGCGTCTCGCGCGCGGAGATCTATGCGACGACGGGCATCCAGTTCATTCCCATCAATACTGTGTATCAGGTGCTGGCCGATCAGCAGATGGAGCCCGAGCGCGTTGCGCAGACTGCGCAGCGTCTCATGATCGCTGATTACTTTCAGTACCGCTTTAGCGGTCGGGCCGTGGTGGAGCTTTCCATGGCCAGCACAACGCAGCTTATGGACGTGCGAGCTCAAGCGTGGGCCACCGATCTGATGGAGCGCTTCGACATCAACCCCGACACCTGGCCCGCGATCGTGCCGCCGGCCACCAAGCTGGGGCCGCTGATACGCAACGGGTCGGCGACCGATATCGACGTGATTGCCGGATGCTCACACGATACCGCCTGTGCCGTGGCCGCCGTGCCGGCCGAGCCGGATGGGCCGCCGTGGGCCTACATCAGTTGCGGCACCTGGTCGCTGCTCGGCGTTGAGCGGACCGACCCGGTGCTGACCGATGCTGCCCGCGAGGCCAGCTTCACGAACGAGATTGGGCTCGACGGGACGGTCCGCTTTCTGAAGAACCTGACGGGCCTCTGGGTGCTCCAGGAATGTGAGCGCGCCTGGATTGCCGATGGGCAAACGTTTGACTACGACATGCTCCAGCGCGAAGCGGAAGCCGCGGATCCGATGGAGCCGGTGAATCTCGATGACCCGCGATTTGTGGAGCGCGGCCGGATGCCGCAGAAGCTGCAAGCCTACTGCCGCGAGTACGACCAGCCGGTGCCGACGTCGCGTGGCTCCTTTGTCCGCCTCGTCCTCGAAAGCCTCGCTGCTGATTATCGAGACAAGCTCGCGGTGCTGGAGGACGTGATCGGCACGCGGATCGAGCGGGTTCACCTCGTGGGGGGGGGTGCACAGAACGAGTTGCTTTGCCAATGGACAGCCGATGCCACCGGGCGCCGCGTGGTTGCCGGCCCCATCGAGGCGACCGCGCTGGGGAATTTGCTCATCCAGGCGCGGGTCATGGGCACGCTCCCCGACGGTACAACCATCCGCGACGTGGTGCGCGCCAGCACTGACCTGCATGTTTACGATCCGGCAGAGATCCCCGGCTAACGGCAGGGGCTTCCCAGCAGGGCTTAACCCCTTTGCATTCAATCAACGGTAACGGAACGCCATCCTTTCACTCAGACACACACGGAAACAATTATGGAGCTGATCCAAACCGAATTTAAGCATGTTGACAACCTGTGGGACGACGCCAAAGCGAGCCGGCTCGATCCGGTCGAGCGGCTCGTGTACCGCTCCAACCTGCTCGGCACGGACTGGCGGATCACCAACACGGGCGGGGGCAACACGTCATCGAAGCTCACCGAGACCGATCCGCTCACGGGCGAGGAGGTGGAGGTCCTCTGGGTGAAAGGCTCCGGCGGCGACCTGCGGACGGCGGAGAAGAAGAACTTCGCGTCGCTCTACCAGAACAAGGTGCTCGCACTGCAAGACGTGTATGCATCCTACGACGAGCGCGGTCCGAAGACGCCGGCCGAGGACGCGATGACGGCGATGTATCCGCACTGTACGTTCAACCTGAACCCGCGGGCCCCATCGATCGACACGCCGCTCCACAGCTTCGTCCCGTACACGCACGTCGACCACACGCATCCCGTCGGGTGCATCGCGCTGGCCACCGCCGAGAACGGGAAGGCACTGACCCAAGAAGTATACGGCGACGATGTGATCTGGGTCGACTGGCAGCGGCCGGGCTTTGAGCTGGGGCTGGAGATGCAACGCGTCTGCGAGGAGCATCCGAATGCCAAAGGCATCATGATGGGCGGGCACGGGCTTATCAACTGGGCCGACGACGACAAGGAATGCTACCTGCTTAGCCTCTCGCTTATCGATCGGGCCGAGGACTACCTGCAGCGCAACGGCAAGGCGACCTACGCCTTTGGCGGGGCGACGTACGAGCCGCTGCCCGAGGAGCAGCGGGACCAGACGCTTGCCGAGGTGCTGCCGTGGCTGCGCGGGCGCGTAAGCCAGGACAAGAAAGTGATCGGCACCGTCGATGCGGACGCGCTCCTCCAGCGCTTCGTCAACGGGGAGGAGGCGGCCCGGCTCGCGGAGCTCGGCACCTCGTGCCCCGATCACTTCCTGCGCACGCGCATCAAGCCGCTGTTCGTCGACTGGGACCCGCAGCAGCAGGATGTCGAGACGCTGAAAGACAAGCTGGAGGCGGGCCTCGCGCAGTACCGGAAGGACTACGCCGCGTACTACGACGCCCACAAGGAGCCCGACTCGCCGGCCATGCGTGGCTCGGACCCCACCGTCATCCTGATTCCGGGAATCGGACTCATCGCCTGGGGTAAGACCAAGAGCGAGTCGCGGGTCACGGCCGAATTCTACAAGGCGGCCGTGGAGGTCATGCGCGGCGCGGAGGCCGTAGACACGTATACGGCGCTGCCCCGCCAGGAAGCGTTCGACATCGAGTACTGGGCGCTGGAGCAGGCTAAGCTGGAGCGGATGCCGCCTGAAGAAGAGCTGGCGCGTGAGATCGTCGCCATCGTCGGAGCAGGCAGCGGCATCGGCGAGGCGGCGGCCCATCGGCTCGTCGAGGAGAACGCCACGATCGCGGCGCTCGACCTTGACCCAGACGCTGCAGAGGCCACCGCCGAAGCCATCCTCGACACGATCGGCATGGGGATCGGCGTTGCGGGATCGGGCCTCTCGAACTGCGGCGATGTCGTCGGCATCGGCTGTGACGTCACCGATCGCGCGTCCATCCAGGCGGCGCTCGACCAGGTCATGCTCGCGTACGGGGGGCTTGACCACGTCGTCATCACGGCCGGCCTGTACGCGAGCGGTGGCTCGGACGAGCGCATCGCCGACGCGGTCTGGGACCAGACCTTCGCGGTCAACACGAAGGGCGCCTACCTCGTGGCCGATGAGGCCGCCCGGCGGTGGGAGGCACAGGGGCTCGACGGGAGCCTGGTCATCACGACGAGCGTGAACGGCGTCGTCCCCAAAGCGGGGAGCTTCGCCTACGATACGAGCAAGGCGGCCGCCAATCATCTCGTGCGCGAGTTGGCCGTGGGCTTGGCGCCCGCCATCCGCGTCAACGGTCTCGCCCCGGCTACCGTCGTTGAAGGCAGCTCGATGTTTCCCCGAGAGCGCGTCATGAACTCGCTCGAGAAATACGGACTCGACTACGACGACAGCGAGAGTACCGAGGCGCTGCGCGAGCGGTTGGCCCAGTTTTATGCTGAGCGCACGCTCACGAATGCCCCAATTCGAATGAAGGACCAGGCCGAGGCCATTTTCATGTTGGTCAGTGACGACCGTCTCGGGAAAACGACGGGACAGATTCTCACCGTCGACGGCGGGCTCAAGGAGGCGTTCCTTCGGTAGGCCAGCGAAAGAGCCTGGACGACCTTGCGAGGTTATGCCGGCCGCGAGGCGTGGGCTACATCGTAGCCGCTGTGGCATCCGCGAGTTGGAAGGGGCCGGCGTCGTCCCACACCGGGTTGTAGCGACGAATCCAGCGCCGGTCAATCACATGCTTCAGGCGCAGGAGGGAGCGGCTCCGAAGCCAGAAGGGGCCGGCGGTCCACAGGCCTTCGGGGGCGCCCGTCGAGAAGATCAGTGGAGCCATCCAGTACGGCTCAAACGTGTCGAGCGGCCACGCGTGAGGCGCCTGTCCGGCGGTAAGGGCGCTCAGTGCGAGCTCCAGGTTTGCGCGGAGGACCGGGCCCTGCTTGACGGCGTGAACGCCCACCTTGCGAAGGGCTTCATGCCCGGCCACGGTGGCGCAATCGCCCGCCGCGAAAAGGCGGGGAAAGCCCATGCACTGAAGTGTGGGAGTGACGCGCGCGAACCCCTTCTCGTCGCAGACCAGGCCGGCATCCTCGAACAGGTCGGGGCCGACCGAGCCGGTTGACCAGAGGACCCGGTCGGCCGGCAGCGTGCGTTGATCATCGAGCACGGCCGCATCCTCGTGCACGGCCTCCACGAGGCGGCCGGTCTCCAGCTGTGCCCCCCGCGTTTCGAGCAGGCCCGCCACATAGTCGCCCATGCTTGTCGGAAAGTTGGGGAGGAGGCGGTCTGAGCCTTCGACAATCGTGAGGTCGAGGGCGTCGCTGCGGTCGTGGTGGGCAAATCGCCCGGTCACGTTGAGGGCAATCTCGACGCCTGCGGCTCCACCGCCCGCGACCACGAGCCGGAGCCGCCGGCGGGGTCGGTCGAGCGTAGCACGAATCCGATCTTCGAGGGCTTCGATGTGGTAGAGCGGCTTCGTGCGAATCGCGCGCGGAAGCGGACCAGGATTCTGCGCGCCAATGTCGACGGCCGCGACATCGTACGACAGGGGCTCCCCATCGGCCGTCGTAACGACGCGGCGTTCCGGGTCGAGGTGCTGCGCTCGGCTTTCGATGAAGCGCACCCCGGCGCGGTCGCACAGGCGCCGCAAGTTGATGCGCACCTCGTCGCGATCGTAAACGCCCCCTAGAAATTCGGGAACCATGCCCGAATAATAGAGGAAGGGACTGCTGTCGAGTAAGGTGACACGCACGCCGCGTGCGCTCCAACGCCCGGCGTCATAGAGCGTTGGCAGCATTGCGTGGCCGCCACCGACGAGGAGAAGGTTCACAACCGATCAGGGGAGAAGAAGAGCGCCGCGTCAGTTTTGAGCCAGCAGCTCATCGATGACGTCGACCGCAGAGACCGAGTCGGCTTCCGCGTTGAAGTTGGGGACGATGCGATGGCGCAGCACGGGCACGGCCATGCGCCGGACGTCGTCTTCAAGCGGGGTGGAGCGACCATCCAGGGCTGCGAGGGTCTTCGCGCCCAAGATGAGATACTGCGACGCGCGCGGCCCGGCGCCGTAGTCGATGTAATTATTGACGAAGTCGGGAGCCCCATCTCGCTGAGGACGGGTGTGGCTCACGAGGCGCACAGCGTATTCGATGACGTTGTCTGCCACCGGAATCTGACGCACGTAGCGCTGATACTTACGCACTTCGTCGGCGGTCATCACCGGGTTGACCTCCGTTTCGGGTCCGCTCGTCGTGCTACGGACGACCTCCACCTCCTCGTCGAAGGTCGGGTAGTCAAGCCACAAGTTGAGCATGAAGCGGTCTAGCTGCGCCTCCGGTAGCGGGTAGGTCCCCTCTTGCTCAATGGGGTTTTGGGTGGCAAGCACAAAGAACGGACGGTCGAGTTCGTGCGTCTCGCCGGCAGCCGTGACGTGAACTTCCTGCATGGCTTCGAGCAAGGCGGCCTGCGTCTTCGGTGGGGTGCGGTTAATCTCGTCAGCCAGGACGACGTTCGCGAAGATCGGGCCGCGAGCGAACTTGAAGGACCGCTGGCCCGACATGTCGTCGCGCTGAATGATCTCTGTGCCGGTGATGTCACTGGGCATGAGGTCCGGGGTGAACTGGATCCGACTGAAGTCGAGGTCCAGGGCACCGGCCATGGTACGGACGAGCAGGGTCTTGGCGAGCCCGGGCACGCCGATGAGGAGGACGTGGCCCCGCGCTAGGAGGCTGACGGACACCATCTTGACGATGGATTCCTGGCCCACGATGACCTTACCGATTTCAGCACGCAGCCGCTCGTAAGCGTCGCTAAGGTCGTCGAGCGTTTCGGTGTCCTCGACCTGAGGAACGGAGTCGGACATAGAGGGGGATACTTATGGGAGCAGGGATCATCGAGTCGCCGTGGCGACCGGGTCTAAGCGCATTCGGATGTCGATATAGACCTCCTCACGGAGATCGTTGATCCAGTCGTTCATCTCGCGGGTTTGCTTGTCCTGCAAGGCGAACTGCTTGATCCGTTCGTAGTCGGTCTCCAGGTTGACGCGGTGCGCCGGCATGCGCCGCTGGAGCTGCAGAATGTGGTACGCGCGATCGCCGGTCAGGAGTTGCACACGCGTCGGCTGGCTGATTTCGCCCGTCTCCATGGTGTCCAGCGTACTCTTCCAGGAGGGCCCGAGTGCGTCAAGCACTAGGTCGCGCGTGCCGGACCGCGGGTCGACTACGCGCCCGCCGTTTTCCGCCGTGCGCTCCTCCTCCGAGTGGCGCCGCGCCATGAGTTCGAATGGCACCTCCATGTTACGCAATGTGTCGCGGACGGCGTTCAGGTGGTCAATCACCGGTTGCGGGTCAGCCGTGCGCCGGTCGACCTGGATCAGGATGTGATTGAAGTCGATGGTCCCGCCGGACCGGTCATTCACGCGCAAGATGTGGAAGCCTTCTTGCGCGTCGTTGTAGAAGACTTGCGAAATCTCGCCGATGGGGGTGCGGGACGCCACGGCAGCAAACTCCGGAACCAGGTCATCGAGGTTGACGCCTGCGATGCGGCCCCCATCGGCGGCCGTGCCGGGATCGTCGGAGAACTGACGAGCCATCGCTTCGAATTCGGCGCCGCCTTGGACGATGGAGTCGCGGATGGCCGTGATGATCTCGTTCGCTTCCTGCCGCGCGGATTCGGTCGGTTTCGGGTACTGCACGATGTGGGCCAGGCGAACGGTCGTGGGGAGTTGGGGGAGCGAGTCCTGCGGAATCCGCTCGAACCACTGGCGCACCTCACTCGGGGTCACCTCGATGGTGCGCATCCGGCGCGCACGGAGCTGCTGGGCTAGCAGTTGCTCGCGGACGTCCTCCCGAAAGTCTTCTTTCAGCTCCAGGATGGACTGGCCGTAGATCTCTTCGAGGCGTTCTTCGCCGCCGGCCCGGCGCGCGATCTGCTGGATCTGCTGGTCCAGCTGCGTCTCAAGCTGCTGGTCCGACACCACAATGGTCGTGTCCTCGCGGGCACGATTCGCCAAAACCTCCTGGTCGATGAGCTGGTTGAGGGCTTCGCGGAGCAGCTGGTCGTTGTACGACAGATTCGGCTGCTGCTGGGCCATCGAACGCGCCGCGTTCTCGACCTCAGACTGGAGGATGATGTCGTTGCCTACGACAGCAGCAATCTGGTCGATCACCGGCTGGTCTTGCGCATGGGCGGGGGCGGCCGGTACGGCGAGGCCGACCGAAAGGAGGAACAGCGCGATCCAGGCAATGGGGAGGGCACGACGTCGCGATAGCGAGCGCATCAAAGTCATGCAGTGAGGCGGCCTAGTAAGAAAACAGAAGGAAGATGCAGTACGAGAGCGCGGTGGGAAACGGCCGGGGCATGAGGGCCCAGACGGGTCATCGGATGTCGAGCTCGTCCCGAGCGAGCGCTTCGCTTCTGAGGCGTTCAACCTCACGCGCATACATCTGTTTCCTAGCCCGCAGCTGTAAGCGACGTCGAATCTCTGGTTCTACCCATGCTGGCTCCGGGATAGTACCGGCCTCGACCCGGTCACCCACATGCAGCACGTGGTACAAGCCGCCCATCTCAAAGATGGGGGCCGTTTCGCCGGCGCGCAGCCGCTGCAACTGGGCGCGGAGTGGTGGCAGGTTGCCAAAGAGTTGCCCTTCGGCGTAGTAGCGAGCGGACAGGGTGCGGGCCTCGGTCGGATCCACGGCATACTCGGTAATCAGTGAGTCCCAATCCTTTTCGGAGGCACGGGTGCGCGACCGAGCGCGAAGTCCTTCCCGGACGGCGTTGGCTGCGGCGAGGGAGCGGGTCGTCAGGTGCAAGACGTGGACGAAGGGTTCCCGAAGGCGGAGCTCGTCTCGGTGCTTCTCGAAATAGGCCTGGATGTCCGCGTCTGAAATGGCGACCTGTTCACCGGTGTAGAGCCGGCCCGTCAGTTCGTTCACGAGCACGTCGCGCTGCTGCTCCTCAAGCGTCTGGCGGACGTCCGGCTCCGCGGGCAGGTCGCGGCGCAGGGCTTCGTTGTAGAGCACCGCGTCGGTGACCCACTGCTCGATGATCTGCTGGCGTGCGCCGGTCGTGTCACTCCCCAACTGAAGCGTCATGAGCCGATCCGACAGCTCGCTCTGGGTCAGGTACTGGTCACCCACGCGGGCGACGTAGTCGATGGGCGCGGGGTCGTGCTGGCACCCCAACAGCGACCCGCAGACCAGCACCCAAAGGAGGCAATCGCGCACGTTCATCACATCGATAAAGACAGCGTCAATCCGACCGGCGGATCAGCGCGGCGGGACGCGGGCTGCCGTGGAGTCGGTGGGCACCGAGCGGAAGGCCGCATGAAGCCGGTCAGGATACAATCGGACGTGGTACCGTTCGCGAAGACGCTTGAGGAACGCGCGCTCGCGGTGGGCTTGGTAGTCGCGGACCACGGCACTCCGGACCTTGGCAAACGGCACCGGCGGGCTGCTCAGGGCAGGACCAAAGGCCGCAACCGCCTGACGGTTACGGAGGAGGTGCGACCCGTCGGAAACACCATCACCGTGCGGCAGCACGGCGGTTCGGCCGACCCGAGCGCGCCCGCTGGCTACAAGAACTGCATCGGAGCGGACGGATGCAAGGCTTGCGATATATGGCAAGCGGGCTTCGGAGGACGCGACCGTCGGAGGTGCGACAGGGTGTGCGACAGCAAGACGGGGAGCCGTATCGTGTTGCGGAGGTGCGGAGGCCCTGGACGCTGCGTGGTAGCGGTCGCGGTGCGTTTCAAAGTAGGCGAGTTGGCCGGCCGTATCGCGCTGTGCAGGGGTCCATACCGAGTCGCGCATGAGCTCAACGACCAACAAGTCTTGCCAGTAGGATGCCATTTGGCGGCGGAAGGACGGGTCGGTGTCCTTTAGGCGCTGTGCGGCGTGATCGAGCACCGCGCTGCGCGTGAACGCCTCCACCGCGTGGCCGATGGAGGCATGTCTGAGGTCCGGGGCGGTCTGCCAGAACGTGGCGATCGATGCGGTGGTGTACGTAGTATCCTGCACAGTGACGACCGAGGCATCCGGCTGGTGGGGGGCACGGAGGTGCAGCCGTGCGGCACGGTCCAGCCGGTCGACTGCGAGGCTGCGGGTGAGGGCTGCGGTGTCGACGTGCGTGACCGTTCGGCGGTGCAGCCGGTCGAGGAACGCGCGCTCGGCAGCCCGGATGCCGGGCAACTGCTCGGCAGTGCGGCGGAGCTCCTCGGGAGCGACGCTGGAGCCGGCTGCGGCGCGCTGTTCGTGCAGCGCGCGCATGACAGGCGCGAGCACGCTGTCGGAACGCAGCCGGACCCGGGCCATCTGGCGGCGATACCGTTGCATCTGGGTGCGCAATGCCGGGACGCGGTGAATCCCGGCCTCACGCGCAGCCATGACCTTTAGGCGATGATCCACGTAGCCCTGCAGAAACGAGGCATAGTCTTTCGGTCCGTCCGACCGCGCCGCTGACCAGCCCCCGGTGGCGCGTGCATATTGCGTCTCAAAGTGCTGCAGCGAGACTTTATGGCTCTTCATGGACGCTACCACGCGGTGATCAACGTGGGGCTTCAGGGGGGGCGCGAGGGGTTCTGCGCTCTGGCACCCCCCGCCGATGAGAGCGATCAATACGCTGAGGCAGGTGATCATCCCAGTAGAAATCAACCGACGCATGGTGGACTACGGGTTGAGTGAAGGGGAAAAAGCGAAAAAACTACATTCTTGGGGCTACATAACGATACGAAAGCCCACTAGCACGGTGCGCAACGCCGTTGGTGGCTGGGTGCCAGCGCGTCGGAGTGATTCGCAAAAAGAGCGCCATGGAGGATAAAAAGCTCGATTTCGCCGGTCTGTATGGGTGTGAAACCGCCGTGAGGCAGGAACTCAAAATCGGCCGCCTCCTATCACAGCAGCGACGGGGAAGTGGGCCGTATGCCTGGCTCCCCAATGCGCAGCATCCACCATCGTATCGTGTCCCGTTCGCTCGCCTTTCCCCCACATACTGCTCAACTCATGGTCAACTCCTCCGACGTTCGCGTTCGATTCGCACCCAGCCCTACGGGTCTGCTCCACATTGGCGGGCTGCGTACGGCGCTGTACAATTACCTCTTTGCGCGCCAACACGACGGCACGTTCATCCTGCGCATCGAAGACACCGATCGGACGCGCTACGTCGAATCGGCCAAGCAAGATATTCTGGACGCCTTGGAATGGGCCGGCTTGGGGTACGATGAGGGCCCGGCGGTCGGCGGGCCGCACGCGCCGTATTACCAGTCTGAGCGGCAG